>JAWOEI010000130.1:0-6705 GCA_046482825.1 Kiritimatiellia bacterium | reverse complement strand
CCAAAAGGTGCACAATTGACGCATGGAAATATTTTGTTTGATATTAATGCCTTTGTTTCATATATTAAATTCGATCATAATGATATTGTTATGGGTGTAATTCCTTTATCGCACCCTCTCGGATTTACTTTAATAATGGGAGCTTTTATCTATTGTGGGGGGAGTATAATGCTTATCCCCCAGTTGAATGTATCCCGGGCATTCGATATTGTTGAAAAAGAGAAGGTAACCTGTTTTATTGCCGCCCGATAACATCGATGTCAGTCTCGCTCTCCAGTAACATGCGGATACCCTCCCGCACGATTGTATGATCATCAATGATCAGCACTGAAATGTTTGTGGTGGAATTCATGAATCGTTACTTTCAGGCCTGCTGTTTTTTAAAGGGATGTCAATCAGAATGGATGTTCCCTGACCAGGCGTGGATTTGATTTGGAATTTGCCGCGCACCATTTCCACCCTCTCCCGCATTCCTAGAAGCCCCAGCCTCTGTGTTTTGCTGGATTTCCATATTTTTGTAACATCGAACGCTTTGCCGTCATCTTTGATAATTACACCGACCGAAGACGGGTGCTTACGGATACATACATCAACCTGGTTGGCCTCTGCGTGACGTTCGACATTTGTCAGTGCCTCCTGAACAACCCGGTAAATAACGGTGCGCTTGGTGTTGCTTAGCTTTTCGACTTCTTTAAACGCCGTCAACGTAGCCCGAACGCCGCTTTCTTCTGTGAACTTTGTGAGATGTGAATGCAACGTGGGTATCAAACCCAGATCATCCAGCATAGCCGGACGTAATTCACAGGCAAAATTGTGCACAATGTCCACCGATTTTTCCACCAGTCGCTGCGCATTTGAAATTTCGCGACTGAAATTTTTGGTGTTTAAAGTAGTATCTTTTTTCAATGAGGTCAGTCGTACGTTGATCCCTGTTAATAATTGGGCGATAACATCATGCAGTTCCCGGCTGATTTTTTTGCGTTCTTCTTCCTGTGCTATCCATACTTTGCGCGATAGCGACCTTAGTTGTTGCTGCATCAGCTGCGATTGCTCCAATAAAATATTGGTTTGCTGTTCGCTTTTCCGCAGCGTTTTTTCCGCCTTCTCGCGTTTCCCAATCTCTTTTTTTAACTTCTTATAGGATGTTGCAAGATCCTGAGTGCGTTCACTCAGCTCTTCATTAATCAGACTCAGCTGTTTGTTGAACTCAATCGCATTGCAATGCCCCTGTTCAATCGGTGTAATAACCTCAGTAAAAAAGGTTCCGGCTCGTCGGAGCATTTCACCTTTTAGGCCGACCTCTGCATCTGTTGGCAAAATCTGTTTAAGTAATGCCTGCTCATGTATCAGGACTATATCCAGAGTCCCTGCGCCTAGAGCGATCGCCTGGTGGCTAACTTCAACCGCCAGCTGTAAATTATCGGAAGTGCTCTGTTTCAGGTGCTGGCGCAAGGCTGTTTCATAATTCCGCGACAAATCGTTCAGATTGCCATTTAATCTGTTATTAGATGTTTTCATTTACCAACGTCACTAATTCTTTGTAGTAACCTTCTCATTATTTGTTGTGCATCGTCAAGCTCTTTTATTTTTTTTTTCGCATTGGCTTTGTCTGAAGCCTTTAATGCCAGCAATTTCAAATCCAGTGCCAGAAGTGACTGCGCAACATCATTTTGAAGATGTAGACTGGCCTCGCTGTTTTTTTTCTCCTGCGTCATCAATACTTCATGCGTCTTCCTGCGTAAGAGGTTGGTTAATTTTCTGGAGTCTCTGTCCAGATTTTTGCGTTTTTTTTCGCTGAGATCAACAGCTTCTTCGACACTGCGACGTTTCGCGTAGTTTTGATCCAGAAGAGCAGTTGAAGCTCTCAGATCGGCAACACGTGTATTAAGTTCCTGGGTTAATTCGTGAATATGCGCCGCCGCTTTCATAGATGAACCATGTGTGTTTTCAATCGGAGTTAGAGTTTTCGTGAAAAAACTGTCTGCCCGTTCGATCCAGCGGTTTCGATCGACGTCGGAAATATCATCCGGCATAAGAGCGGTTAAACATCGGCCATGAATCATAGCCAGATCCAGTGTCGAAAAACCAAGAGCATCCGCCTCTTTTCCAAGATCCAGTGCCGCTTGCAGATTCTCCGCCGATTCCTGCCTGATGTAGTATTCCAAGGCACTCTGATAACGTTGAGTCCATCCGGTTGTTTTGGCTTTGGTTTTCATGTGTCAAATCGCTTCACTTTGATTCAGTCCTATAACGGACGTCTTCCCTGAATCAGTCTGATCACTATTACAACAAGTGCAATCAGCAACAGAATGTGAATGTAGCCACCGATAGCATTGCTGCTGACCAGCCCCAGTACCCAAAGCAACAACAGGATGGCAGTAATAGTCCATAACATAGATAATTCCTTTCAGATAATCCGAATCAGGCATCATTTCTTGACGCCCGATATTTTTCACGTTCATAGTGTTTATGCAGACAATCTTCAAATTCACGGGTAAGTATTGACCAATCCGTGTATTCCGGCGCATGCTTAATGACTTCACGCGACATATTGACATAAACTTCTGATGTGTCCCAATTCACACTTTCAATCCAGCTGGGGGCAATCAGAACTTTCTTGCCCAGCCACCAATTGCTGGTGTTAATGACAAGATAACGGATAGACCACGTCTCGTCATCAATGATGAAATCGTCCACATGACCTATTTCACCATCCTGCGCATGTATATAATAGCCGCTCACCGCACTAGTGCTTCTCAAATTGGCATTCCATTCCTCGGCAACGGTAAGTTCGGATTGGTTTTTTTCATCCGAACGGCGGATGTCGGGATTTACCCCCCACATGTGTGTGCCGACCCAATACTTCGGCCATTGATAATATTCAAAATATTTCGCTTCAAACTGACGTGAAACGGGCATGTCGCTGTTGAGTGAAGGACTATTCTCAATCTGTTGTCTGTTTAGATTAATAATGATGTTCTGTGTGTCCTTATCTACGGCGACCAGCGCATAAGGCGAAATCAGAACCTGTCTTTCCATGAGCCAGTGCCCGGTATCGGCAACCAGATAACGGATTGACCAATACCGGTCGTCAAAATAAAATTCTTTGACTTTTCCTATCTCTCCGTCAAGACTGTCTAAAGAATAAGATTGTAATTCTTCAATTTTAATGAGCATAATTTTAGTCCTTCCGTAAAATGAGTTGCCCGAACGCGCATCTGAAGCAGATCCGCAACCGGTCAATCCCGACGTTCCGCTTTATGCACTGCATCTTGTGCATCATCTTTAGCTTTGTCGACAAGGTTTCGCGCCACAATTCTGGCGTGCTTGACATCTTTTTCGGCATTCTTTTTAGCCTGACCCTCTGCCTGGTCGGCTCTGCCCCTGGTCCGCAATGCGTTATTGTCTGATAACACACCGGCTGCCTCTTCAATGCGGCCTTTAAATGCTTTTGCTGAACCTTTCATAATAACCCCTTGCTGTTGTTCGTCATTGGGATAAGCGTAGCTCACGGAGCGTAATTATGCGATGGGGTTTAACCCTACCCGGGAAATCTGCGGTCATTCGACCTTCAGCTCCGCGAAGTGTTCCAGATGATCATCCTGCAAGGGGATGGTTGTTCCCGCAAGAGGCCTGCCGTCAAGAGTGAGTGTGTTCGCGTCGAGTGTGGCAGGATCGCTTCGGGTCACAGTGATATGATAGACCGTCTGACAATAGCGATAATGAATTTTGAACGAGGGCCATGCTGCCGGTAGCCGGGGTGACAAATGCAGTCGGCTGCCTTCAAGATGAACACCCAGCAGATCCTCAATCAGCAAACGGTACATCCAGCTTGCCGAGCCTGTATACCAGCTCCAGCCGCCGCGTCCTGTATGCGGCGCAACTGCGTAGACATCAGCCGCAACAACGTACGGTTCGATCTGATACGTTGCTATGTGATCGGGTGTGTCGCCGTGATGCACAGGATTCAGAAGATTGAACAGTTCCCAGGCATGTTCGCTTTCGCCTATATCGGCAAAGGCCATGGCGACCCAGATGGCTCCGTGTGTATATTGTCCGCCGTTTTCCCGCACACCGGGGATGTAACCCTTTATATAGCCGGGTTCAAGCTCGGAGCTGTCGAAAGGGGGATCAAATAATTTTATAAGTTTGTCTTCGCGAAGAAGCAAACGTTGATCAACCGCCTGCATGGCCTGTCGCGACCGGAGAGCGTCGCCGGCGCCGCTGAGTACCGACCAGCTCTGCGACAGCGAATCAATCCGGCACTCTGCATTTGACCGGGAACCGAGCGGTTCGCCATTGTCGAAGAAAGCACGCCGATACCACTGGCCGTCCCAGGCATTACTCTCAATATTCTGCTGCAATTGCTGCGCTTCCTTCAGGCAACGTTCTGCAAACTTTGTGTCGTCATGCGCATCCGCCACTCTGGAAAAGCGGGTGAGTACATCATACATAAAGAAAGCCAGCCAGACGCTCTCGCCCCGTCCCCGATGGCCCACCCGGTTCATTCCGTCATTCCAGTCGCCACAGCCGATCAGCGGTAGCCCATGGTCCCCGAACTTTAATCCGTGCTCAATTGCGAGTACACAGTGTTGATAAAGAGTGGCTTCCTCTTCCGACCGATTCGGCCTGTCATAATAGGCCTCCTCCTCCGGCTTCATCTGGCGTGCTTCAATATATGCGATATCTTCGTCCAGCACACCGGTGTCGGCAACGCACTCAATATACCGGCAGGTCGCATATGGAAGCCATAGAAAATCATCCGAGAAATTCGTTCTTACTCCGCTTCCCTGCGGGGGGTGCCACCAGTGCTGCACGTCTCCTTCACGAAACTGACGTGCCGCGGCACGGAGTAGGTGTTCACGTGTGAGAGCCGGTTCCGCATGCACTAATGCCATTACATCCTGCAACTGGTCGCGGAAGCCGTATGCACCGCCGGATTGATAAAACCCTGTTCGGCCCCAAAGCCGCGAGCTCAAAGTCTGATACAGCAGCCAGCCGTTGGCTACCACATTCACCGCCGCATCAGGCGTATCAACATTTACCGTGCCGAGTGTACGGTTCCAGTAGGACCAAACCCCTTCCAAGGCTTTGCGAGCGGCATCAGGCGCACGAAAACGATGAATAAGATTGCGCACATCCTCCGAATTGCGGCCGACACCGAGACGAAAACCTGTTTCACGTTCCTGTCCGTCCGCCAGGGAAAAGGCCACCTGGATGGCGCCGCAGGGATCCAAAGCCGCCCCGACTTTGCCTGAGAGACGTGTACGCTTCAGAGCCGCTGGATGAGACAGGCTTCCGTTTCTTCCGATAAACTCTTTGCGATCGCCGGTCAGTGTACGTGTTGCATCATTGACATCCAGAAAGACAATGCGGTCTGCGAAATCGCTGTTGTAATGGTTACGGGCCAATAAAGCGCCGGTTTTAATATCTGTCTCTGTCTGAATGTGGAGCAGATTTTTACGCCGCACGTCTCCCAGTACCCACTCCCAGTAACCTGTGACTGATATCTGCCGCGAACGCCCCGAAATATTTCGTATTTTAAGAGTCATGAATTTGACCGGTGCGTCCATCGCCACATAAACCCACAGTTCCGAAACAATTCCGTTCTCGGTGTGTTCATACACGGTATAGCCGAAGCCATGCCGCACTACGGTTCCGGCAGCCCCGCATGCCGGTAAAGGCGTAGGCGACCAGTACTCGCCTGTCATATCATCGCGAATATAGAAAGCTTCGCCTGTAACATCCTGCACGGAATCGTTGTTCCAGGGGGTTAAACGGAATTGATGCGCATTCTCCAGCCATGTGTAAGCCGAGCCGCTTTCAGAAACTACGGTTCCGAAATGAGGGTTGGCCAGCACATTTACCCAGGGCATAGGCGTCAACCTGCCGGGTTGAATAGTGATAACGTATTCATGACCGTCCCGGGTGAATCCGCCGAACCCGTTGTTGAAAATAAGTTCACGCTCGGGCAGCGGCTCCGGCTGCCGCCCGCTTTTGATCTTTTGCACTGGTTCAATATCCGGCATCTCACGTTCCAGAATACTGCGGTGTTTCAATTGCTCTTCCAGTGTCCCTTTCTCATCGTCCAGTATAACCCGGGCGACAGCCTGCAGCAACACACGATCCTCATTGGAAATATGTTCCTGCCTCCTGACAAATATCCCTCCGGGTTTATCCAGCATTTGCGCTTCAATGCCGGATACGATCAAAGTTGTTATCTGTTCATGCAGCGATTGTAAATAAACCGACACGTTTTCGTTCATAATAACAAGGTCAACTGTCAGACCTTTCATGCGCCAGTATGAGTGGGCTTTGATCAGCTGGGCGACGATTTCAATATTGTCAATATTGCTGATGCGCAGCAGAACGATAGGCAGATCGCCTGAAATTCCGTAGCCCCACAAGCTGCTCTGACCGCGCCGGTTGCGACAGAGCACATGCGGATTGGCCCTGCGAGCCGGATCGGCATAAATAAGAGCTCCTGTCAAATGGCCGTAGAGCTGAGCCTCCGTTTCGGTGGCGTTAAGCTGATGCAGAGTCACCTGACTGTGAGTCCAGGCTAAATCAAAGGCGCGTTCCGTCATACTCGGGTTCTGATATTTTTCGGCCTTTGCCAACGCCGATTCTCTGGTTTCCGCTATTCCGACAATCAGGTCAACAGTAACTGAATCATGCGAAGGAATAACTGCCGTGCGTCGTAGC
>JAWOEI010000044.1:0-19446 GCA_046482825.1 Kiritimatiellia bacterium | reverse complement strand
GCCGGATTCCCGGCTGACCGCATCTCTTATTACCGTGGCGGAATGCAGGTCTGGCGTCTTCTCGGTCTCTCCGTCACAGGCGACTGAGGGCGGCTGATCTTTGGACGGCCCTGACGCCATTGACGCAGAACGGGCCTGATTGTCGACCGATGGTCTGCGTGTGAAAAAATGCAAACAGGAACATTGATAACAAATCACGCACACGCAGAATATCAACACAGCGATAGAGATTCCATTCCGAACCGGAAAGCCGGGAAACACCCGCCAGTATGCAGACGAAACAGAAGCCCGCAAAGAGCCGGAAAAGACGCTTCAGAATCAATCTGTCAGATTCAGTACTCATTTTGTTAAATACAACAGCGATAATTCTTGTGATTACGGCAGGGGCTAACGTTCAATATTCTGATAAATGTCGGAGAGTTTAAGAATCACGTCACTGGCAGTGAGAGATGTCTGACTCCCGCACATCCAGGCCAGATCACCGGCATATCCATGAACCCACACACCCATGGTCACCGCAGTTATATCGTCAATCTCCTGTGCCAGCAGTCCTCCGATAACACCGGAGAGAACATCGCCGGTTCCTCCAGAAGCCATGCCGGGATTGCCGGTCAGGTTGAGCCAGGGCAAGGATTTTCCGTCACTGACAAGTGTTGCCGCACCTTTCAGAACTGCGATTGCATTGAATTTACGGGATAGCTCCCTGACAGCCTGCCCACGGTTTTCCTGTACATCGCTAACTTTGCACTGCAGCAGCCGGGCGGCTTCACCGGGATGCGGAGTAATGACAAGTCTGCAGTCATCACGCACCTTGTAACCATCAGCACTGAGTTGAGCAAGCAGATTAAGGGCATCGGCATCAAGAACCGTACAGCCATGAAAATGTTCCAGCAGATAGCGCAGAAATACCGCAGCACTCTCGGAACATCCCAGGCCCGGACCGGCCACGACAACTCTGTATGATTCGAAACTGCATATTTCAGAACGCTCGTCATCCTCCGCCACAAAAAAATCATCCAGCGAGACAGGTCTGAGAACAGCTTCAGGAACAAGCGAAAGAGCGCATCCCCTGTTATCACAGCAGCTGCGCAATGTCACCAGGCCCGCGCCGCTGCGGTAAGCAGCGGCTGCGGCCAGCACAGGAGCATTAGGATATGTTTTTATACCGCCTGTGATGCAGACATGTCCAAAACTGCCTTTATGGGCTGTCCATGACCTTTCGCGATAGGCACGCTCTATCTCCGGTCGCGAGATGAGCCGGTATTCGGTGTCGGCTGTATGTTTAAAAGCGAAATCATCGGGTATGCCTATATCGGCCACCGTCAAATGTCCCAGCAGCGGCATCGCCTCCGAGTTGCAGAAGCCCTGCTTGGGCGCCGCGAAAGTAACAGTGGCATCGGCTTTTACAACATCTCCATCCGCTCTGCCTGTATCACCGTTCATTCCTGAAGGAAGATCTGCTGAGACCACCAGAGAGTAAGGTCTGCTGCTGTTTATCCATCTGACTGCCTCAGCGGCAACTCCCCTCGGTGCATCGGTGCAGTCTGTACCAAGAACACCGTCCACAACAATACCGTAATTGAGAAGTGAAGCTGACTTGAGATGCAAACTGTCAGTCCAGCTTTCCACAGATGCCGCCACTTCAAAACTGACGTTGCCGTTCTGCATATCATCCCAGGCATTATAAGCGTCGCCTTTGAGGGTTGAGGGAATGCATGTCATTATAACGTGGACGCTGAAACCGTCGTCATGCAGACATCTTGCGGCAACACAGGTATCACCGCCGTTATTGCCGTGCCCGGCAACGAGAATAATTCGATTAATATCCCGCAGACGGGCCAGGCTTTTAACAAATCTGGCTAAAGACACACCGGCTCTGTTCATAAGAATCCGACCGGGTATATCACAATCGTTAATTGCGGCCTGATCGGCGGCACGCATCTGTTCAACGGTTAAAAATTTCATCTATCTTATCCCCTGCACGTTTAACAAACTTCCTTTTCTCCGAATAACTGCCGTAATAAAAAGCACCCTTGAAAGCAGCAAGGACGAGTCTTTTAAAAGCGTCACGATCAAGATCACAGGCCTCGGCCACCAGCGCCAGCTCACGGCTGACCGATGTATGCGAAACTATCATATTATCGGTACAGACTGCCACAGCCATTCCGTATTCAATCATTGTTTTAACGGGATGTAACGACATGTCGTTATTCAACTCCGGCAAAGTCTGCAGATTACTGGTGGGACAGACCTCCACCGTAATACGTCTGGTAGCCACATAATTGGCAATAGCGTCAACGTAAGCGACTTTATCGACAATTTCAGGATCCTTGATACGATTTGAAGCAAATATAAAAGTTCCGTGTCCTATACGCTCAGCATTACACAGAGTAATCGCCTCATATATTGATTCAGGACCGTATGCTTCCCCGGCGTGAACTGTTTTGTTCATAAAATTGCGGTGAGCCTCATGATATGCGGCATAATGATGCCCTGCCGGGTAGCCAGCCTCCTCACCGGCCAGGTCAAATGCCACAACAGGCACTCCGAATTCATCCCGTGCCTTCAGGGCACTGCGGACAGCCTGCACTGATGCAGTGACTATCACATCTTTTCTGGCACTTCCTGAAAGAATATCAAGGAGATTATCATAATAGCCGCTCATCCCCGCCCTGAAATTACGCATGCCGCAGCATACAATACCGTATTCAAAAGGAATATCCCTGCCGCTTTCCACAGCTTCAATGCAGTTGAATTTTTTCGCCGCTCTGGCAAGACCGTTATTGACGGAAATAAATGTGCGGACACAATCTCTGCCGGAACTTACAAGAAGCTGCGGTGCAAAGCGGACCTCTATGTATCGCACACCATCTCTGTAAACATCCTCAGCCATTTCAAAAGCTACCCGCTCTATCGCCTCGAATGACTGCATAACTGCCGATGTATAGCGGAATCCCAGCAAATATTCGGAGAGGTCTCTGTAATTTTTTTTAAACACCAGTTCATTGAGACCTGCCTCTTCATACGAAGGCAGGTCAATTTTCTGTTCACGCGCCAGTTCAATCAGAGTTGCTATACGCATGGAACCATCCAGATGACAATGGAGATCGCTCTTCGGCAGAGATTTTATCAGTTCAGGTGATATACTCATATTCAGTCCGTAATAATTGAACCTGTCAGTTCTTCTGAGGATGAAAATCCGTGTCCAAGCATATACCGTTCAATACCGGCTATCACTTTGACAAATGTGGACGGATCGATAAAATTCGCTGTGCCTACAGCAACGGCTGCGGCGCCAGCAATCATGAACTCGACAGCCTGATCAGCAGAAACTATGCCCCCCATCGCCAACAGCGGCACTGATGCGACACTGTGTGCATCCCACACCAGTTTGACGGCAACAGGATGAACCGCAGGCCCGGAAAGGCCACCCACTTTGTTAGACAGTACAGGCCTACGGCTTTCAATATCAATAACCATAGCCGGTATGGTATTGATAAGCGCAACAGCGTCAGCGCCGGAATCCTGTGCAGCTCGCACAAAAACCCTGATATCAGGAACATTAGGAGCGAGTTTCGGCATAAGAGGCAGTTTTGTGGAAGCGCGTACCGCACTGACAAGCCTGGCCACAGTCCGGGGATCTGTGCCGAAAGCATTCCCGCCTTCTTTGACATTCGGGCAAGATATATTCAGTTCAAGTCCGGAAACTCCCTTCACATCGCTCAGTTTACGGGCAACCTCGCAGTACTCATCAATTGAAGTTCCCCAGATATTGACAATGACAGGAACATTTTTTTCGCAGAGAAAAGGCATGTATTTTTCAGCAAAGCCTTCAACACCCGGACCCTGCAGACCTATGGCATTAACCATTCCGCCTGTCACCTCTACATGCCTTGGCAAAGCATTACCTTTCCAGACACAATTCCGTATGCCTTTGACTGTTACCGCACCCAGACGGGTAATGTCAACCAGATCGGCATACTCACGACCATAGCCGAAAGTTCCCGATGCCACAGTAACAGGATTTTTCATCCGGATACCGCCTAAATTCACACTCAGATCAATGTTACTCATAAAACCTTACCAGACAATCTCACCGGCTTCGAAAATAGGTCCGTCTCGGCAGACCCTTCCAACCCACTCCGATCCATCGGGACGGCGCAGTTTCTGAACACAGGCCAGGCACGCGCCGACCCCGCAGACCATATGTTTATCGAGTGAAAGCCAGGCTTTAAAACCTCTCGGGATAGCGGCTTCGCCGACAGCCTTGAGCATTCCGTCAGGACCGCAGGAAAAAATCTCCGCTTTTTCATCGGCTTTATCCAGCCGTGCCAGTTCAGCTTCCAAAGGCGCAGTGACCAGACCTTTCATCCCACGGGAACCATCCACAGTCGCAATTTCAACACGCCATCCGAGTTCAGTAAACTCATCCACAGCAAGAATATCCTCAGCGGTACGGCCTCCGACAACCAGCACACCTTTACGCTTCAGGCGTGTCGCCAGAAAATACAGAGGAGCAACACCATAACCGCCTGCCACC
Organism: Kiritimatiellia bacterium; assembly: GCA_046482825.1. Classification (GTDB taxonomy): domain Bacteria; phylum Verrucomicrobiota; class Kiritimatiellia; order RFP12; family UBA1067; genus M55B167. Next base: position 14,906 of record JAWOEI010000044.1, on the reverse strand, counting down.
AGCAGAGGTTCGAATTCATGTTTGAGAGGAAAACCGTTACCGAGCGGGCCTATGACCTGAAGCTGTTCTCCGGGTTTCATTGTTGTCATTTTATCAGTACCCCGACCGACACTTTTATACAGAAGCCACAGTACGTCGTTCTCAGCATTAAAAATACTGAAAGGCCGCCTGAGGGCGCAATCCTCCAGCCCGGGAATACGGACATGCACAAACTGACCGGGGCGTGCCTGTTCAGCCAGATCACCGGCTTTCAGTCTGAGAAACCGATAATTTTCCGTGACCTTTCGGTGTTCCTCTATATTGCATAAAAAATCAAACATTGTAACCTCCATCAAAATAAAAATTATGTTCCGGAATCCGTCTTTTCCTTCCCCGTATTTTTTTCAGTTGCAGGCGGGCGGGAATCATCAGCAGACGGAACAGGCGGCCCCTGGCGATAAAGCAGTCTTTGAGCTTCGACATAGTCTGTCAGCGTTTTTACTCTCTTTATCTCCGTATTCACCTCGGAAGCCTCGTCCATTTTACCACTGACAGTCAGACGTTTGACAAGCCCCTGAAGGGTATTCAGATATTTTTCGGTGATTTCGACAATCCGGCTGGCATAATCGCTTTTATACTTATCCTTTTTGAGTCTGAACGCATTCTGCACCTTCATCAGTTCGGGTTGATTCAGTTGCAGATGTTCAGGCATAATCTCCAGATCAACCTCAAACCTGCTTATTTCATCAGACACACCCTCCCAGCCTTCATAATCGCCAGCACGCTGGTATTCATCGCGTAAATCAGAGAGCCTGCTGAGATACTCTTCCGGCCAGACGCTGATTTTTTCAGAATGTTTGGCGGCTGCATCATCAAGCATCTTTTCATATTGTTTGCGCAACCCGGCCATTTCACTTACTCTTGACGGTTTTTTTGATGAAAGGAGCACATCGGGCGAACGGTCCACATCTGTCATGCGGTCGGCATCGCTGTTCTCTACAACATTCAGAGCTTCCACATATTTGGCGGATCCCTTGACTTTGTTTATTTCATCATTCAAAGCCGCTGCAAACTGTATATGGCCATCCTGCATATATTTTGTTTGCAGCTCTGTCAGCGAGTTGATATACAGCTTGCATTCCTTCACCAGATCATGGTTATGCATTAACCTCTGGTCTTCAAGCAATTTGCGGTATTTCCGGGTCAGCTTTGCGAGTTCAACAGGCTCTTCCGTATCCAGTTGAACAATGCTGCCTTCATTATCAAAACGGGTGAGTTCCCGCTGGACATTATCCCAGCTGATATAATCACCGGCTTTCTGAAATTTTTCAAGCAGAGTCTGAAGTTCCCTTTTATATTCCACCGGCCATGCCTGCAGGAAGTTTCTCTGTTTATTGTAAAGTTCTGTGAGTTTTTTGCGATACTCAGCCTGTTTCTGGGCAAGTTCATTCGGCTTTTCATGTTCGACTGTTTCAGGTGACGCTTCCTGTTCAGCATACAGGAAGCAGGACTCGACACTTTTGCTGCCTACCCACAGGGAAGCATAGCGATTCAGAGGAATACCGGCCAGGGAGTTCTGGTAAACCCATAAGCCCGGTGTATATACAAAACGAGCAAAATCACCAGGCTCGTTTTCCTGGAATTTCAGTATCACAGGCAGGCTCAGAAGATAAACTGAAACAACAGCGAATACCACCACAAGGGCAAAGCGCAGATCCATCAGTCTATAATGCAGATTGATGGATCTTCTCAGTTTTGCAACTTCGACGTTATTCCGGGAAACAAGAGTCTGCATTTCGTCGCAGATGCGCGAAGCCTGGTCCCACTCACCGCGGCGGACTGCTTTTCCGGCTCTCGCGGTATCGCGTTCAATAATTTTACCGGGTATCTGCTGCAGCTCACTCTGAAAGGCCTTTTTATCCTCGGAAATATCCCTGTATTGCAGAATAAAGCGTTTGGCACGTTCATAGTTTTCAGCCCGCATTTCAATCGGTATCTGATCTTTAAGCTGCAAACGTTTATTTATAGCCTGATTTGCCTCATTGCGCAGGGTGGAAATCTCTTTCAGCAGATTACGACCTGTCGGACCGGCAGGTTCAAAGCCGTGAGCACGTCCTGCATAGGAAACCACTCTTTCATAGCGACTGGCCTCGGCATTCTCGCGCATTTTTTTTAAGATTGTTATAACTGATTCATACGCACGCACATCCGCACCGCAGTTGTTACAGAACTGCACACCGAAAAATGTATCCATTCCGCATTCAGGGCACTTTTCCGAACCATCCCAACCACACTCTGCGCAGTATTTGATACTCATGGGATTGACGGCATCACACCATTTACAGCGCCAGGTGGTTTTCACTGTCGGCGTTTCAACTTTTGTGCGGGATGCGATTTTCTGCAATTCATCCGTCAGTTGCTGCGCATTGTCCCACCGGTTATCCTTGTCTGTCTCAGTCGCCTTAACCACGACTTCCCGCAACCCGGCTGGCAGATCCTGTTCTCTGAAGTAACGCGGATTCTGACCGGTGATAGTGAAATAGAGCAAAGCACCGAGTCCGTACACATCTGCACGTTCATCTGAAAGCGATGCGTCTTTTTCCTGTTCAGGCGCACCGTACCCTATTGACAGCAATTTCTCACCGGGAACAGTTAGCTTCAGTTCCTCGCTGCGTTGTAACCGGGCCAGGCCGAAATCAACGATCTTGGGTTCCCCGCTTTTATCCAGAAGTATATTGCTCGGTTTAAGATCCCGGTGAATAACGCCGCTACCATGGGCATAAGCAACAGCCCGGGAGATTTTTATCAGAAGTTCAACGGCCTCATCTGTCGAAAGCTGTCCGTTATTGCGTATATGCTGTTCAAGTGTCAGGGGTTTATTAGGCTGTATCAACCCCCCGCTCTTCAGTTCAGGTTCAACCAGACTTCCGTCGGGCCCGGCAATATATTCCATCACCATAAAAGGACCGTCTTCATCTTCACCCAGAGAATAGATATGGATGATATAAACGTGACTCAATGCCGCAACGGCACGCGCCTCATGCAGAAAACGCTGTCGCAGAGATTTAACTGACTGCGCTTTATGATTCAGGCGTTTTATAGCAACGAATCTGCCGAGGCGTCTGTCACGGGCCAGATATACAACCCCCATGCCACCGCTGCCGATTTTGCTGTAGATTGTATATTGATCAAATAATCTTTCAGATGCAGGGTTGTCAAAATCCTCATCGTATTCCGGTGAGACAACCCTGGTTGTATCGCAATCGCTCTCAACAGGAATTCTCTCGGTTGAAGGATCTTTTTCCAGATTTTCGTTATCGGAATTCAATATTACTCCAAATTATCTTCTGTTCACTGTCCGGCGAAGGATTCTGCAGTTAATAACGTGATGCTCACTTTCCGGGTTTACGATATAAAGTTGGTGCGCCGGATAAGGCACCCGGCCTACAGCTGCACAGGTGTCTGTAAATTTGCATCCGGCAGTGTCACGAGGCAGACGCGCCTGCAGGCGACGGCGAAGTGAACCGTTTTGCCATTTCACAGCACATCCCCCGTATTCTCCGAGGTTCTTCTTTTTTATGGACATTACAGGCGGTTTACGGATGATCACCGCATGTTCTTTGAAGTATACTATTAAAAAGAAGTCGGGTCAATCCGAGCCCGTACAATAACTATCCACAATATCGAGTATTTCATTACCGTACTTCCGCAGTTTAACCGGTCCCACACCCTTTATATCCAGCAGATCATCCAGATTGCCGGGTCTGGAGGCGGCAATACCTTCAACAGCCGACTTTGTAAGCACCTGATAGACAGGTATGCCCTTACAGGCGGCCTTTCCGCGTGCCCAGTTTCTGAGTTTTTCACGCAGAGCATCAGAACTTGGGCTTGCAGACCTTTCCGCAGTTTTGCGTTTTACCGGAAATGCGGATTTCTTTTCAGTACGGAAATCCTCCGGCCAGCTTATTCTGAAGTTTTTTTCTTTTTTGAACAAAACCCGTCGTCCCTTCTCTGTCAGAGAAAGCAGGCGGTAATCATCGGGAGTCTGCGCAATACAACCCAGATCAGTCAGCATGTTTACAACAGCGTATATATTTCTGAGGGGCCAGTCCGACAACAATCCGAATGTTGACAGACGGTGAAGGGAGTGACGCTTCAGCGCCTCATCATCCCCGCCTTTAAGCACAGCAGCGACTTTCCTGCAACCGAAACGGCCATGCATACGCACAACACAACTGAGTATCTTCTGTATGGCTATCCATTGAGATTCGGTCGGCTCAGCACCTTCTCCGGGAAGTGAGTTTACGGCACGACAGCAGTCGCACCAGCTCCCGCAGCCGCCCTTTGTACGCTCACCGAAGTAATGCAGTATAAAATCATGACGACACCCAGGATGATCGACATAACGCAAAAACCTTTGCAGTTTACGCTCATCGCGCTTTCTTTTTTCCGAAAGCCCGGATATCAGCAAAGAGATTTTTCTTTCATCCGTAACTGTTCCCATCTGCACTGTATAACAACGTTGTCCCGGCATTATTTCACGACTGACAAGACCTGCACGCTCAAGCATTGCCATAATAGTGCCTGCCGCCATGGGATTTCTGATTCCCGCCTGAGCCGCCCATTCATTCTGAGGCAGGCTGATCTGCCCGTTCTCCGCTTCCCGGCAGTTTTCCTTCACCTTCATCCATAAACTATGCACATCCTCAGCAGACGGATTGCCCCCCTCGATAAAGAATTTCTGGGTCCGGACATCCGCATAATTAAAAAGCATTTCACACCAGGACTCCCCGCCATCCCTTCCGCAGCGTCCGACTTCCTGATAGTAAGACTCCAGACTCCCGGGAACATCCCAATGGACGACAAAACGCAGATCCCCGCGATCAACTCCCATACCGAAGGCATTGGTGGCAACAACCACAGGTGATTCAGATCGCACAAACTGATCCTGAGTACGGGTGCGTTGATTATCAGTCATTGCGCCGTGATAAATCAGAGAGCTTATACCCTCACGGGAAAGTTTCCCGGAAACTCTCTCAACCATTTTTCTGGTGGAACAATAGACAATACCGCACCTGTACCGCTGCACAACGGATAAGGTGCGTCTGAGTTTGTGATCATGATTAGAACAGCGTGTGACATTCAGGCTCAGATTCGGACGGGCAAAGCCCGTGACAAACACAGAGGGCGCAGAACGCTGATTTTTACCCATACCGAGCTGTTCTATTATGTCTTCCCTGACTTCAGGTGTTGCAGTGGCAGTTACTGCCATAATACGGGCGTCGCTGTAATCAGCGGTTATATCCTTGAGATTAAGATAGTCCGGACGAAAATCATGTCCCCACTGACTGATGCAGTGAGCCTCATCGACAGTCAGCATGGAAAGTTCGCATGCAGACAACGCATCCCGAAAAAACCGGTTTCTGAAACGTTCCGGCGCCACATAAACCAGTTTGAAATCGCCGTTTCTCAGTCCGTTCAGACGTCTTGACATTTCTGAAGAATTTACAGACGAATTAAGACATGTGGCTGAAATCCCCTGAGCCGCAAGTGCATCAACCTGATCCTTCATCAGGGCAATCAAGGGGGAAATAACAATTGTCACTCCGGGCATAAGCAGGGCGCTGAGCTGATAACAGAGAGATTTGCCCGAACCTGTGGGCATTACCAATACTGCATCTTTACCATTCAACACCGTACTGATGCAGGATTGCTGCCCATCACGGAAAGAAGCATAACCGAAATGCTTCAGCAATGCTTCTTCAAGAACTTTATCTGCATGACAGGAATACATGAAAAGTGTTCAGTAAACTGCAAATTATCTGGTTTCACCTTTAAATTACAGCTTGTCGGACGTGTTGCCGAACTGCTGTCGCCGGAATTACCACCTCTTAACACTATCAGACGCTGATTTCACAGCACCAGCCGTGATGATCAGGAGATTCACCGTACTGGATTGCCTGTACTGTCCCGCAAAGCTTCTGCAATACCGGTCCGCATCCATTCTCGGGCCCCACTTTGAAAACCTGTTCACCACGGGTAATCTGATTTACGGGGGTCACCACAACAGCCGTACCGCAGGCACCTATCTCCGCGAAACTGCTGATCTCTTCAAAAAGAACCGGACGCACCTGGACATCCATATTCATATCACGGGCCAGATCCATCAGGGTTGCGTTTGTGATACTGGGCAGAATAGAAGTTGAGCGGGGAGTCACATATTTGCCGTCTTTCGTAACAGCGACGAAATTGGATGTCGCAAATTCCTCGACATATTTGTGCTCTCTTGCGTCCAGATAAAGCTCAACCGCAAATCCCGCTTTTTTTGCCTGCTCATGAGCATACAGGCTTGCGGCATAATTGCCGGCCACCTTTATGCCGCCTACGCCCAGAGGAGCCGCACGGTCATAATCATCCAGAACAACCGCGTTGACCGGCTTCAAACCGCCTTTATAATATGCCCCCACCGGTATGACAAGAATAAGGAAGGTATATTCCTGAGAGGGTGCAATACCTATCTGCACGCCGGTACCGATAAGCAGCGGACGGATATAGAGCGACCCGCCTGTTCCATAAGGCGGAATATAATCGGAATTAGCTTTGACAACCCTCTCAACCGCTTCCAGAAACATTGCCTCCGGTACTTCCGGCATGCATGTGCGCCGGGCTGTCATTGCCATGCGTCTGGCATTTTCACGCGGACGGAAAACCCGCACTTTGCCATCTTTACAACGAAATGCTTTAAGGCCCTCAAATGCAGCCTGCCCATAGTGAAGACAGCCAGCGGCAACATGCATATCCATCAGTGGAGAATCATAAAGTCCGCCCTTATCCCAATTACAGTCACGCCAGTTGTAACGGATGTGACAACGGGTATCCATGTAACTGAAACCCAGTTTATCCCAATCTATATTCTGCATAATAAAATCTTTCGCACTAGAAACCAAACGACAACCGCACTGCAAACAAGGAAAAGATGTGATCTGAAACTTATACCCAATCTATTCGACAAAATCGGGGAAAGTGTCAATGTGGCCATTATAATAGCCGATTGAGTAAAAACTGCAAGCCTAATTGTAAAAGATCTGCATACAGCAGCATAACATTCTGCAGGACGCTTCACTATTAACGCATTGAATTTTTTTAAACGCGGAGCGTTTTTTAGTGAAACTGCGGTATTGAAAACAAAAATGCTTTAATTCACAAAAAAGCACCGCTTTTTCTGTGACTTTCAATGGTTTTTGTGGCTATAATAAGAGATAAAACGCAAAGCAAAGAGGAAAAGCTATGCCTGTGTACGATTATGAAGCCAAAAACACGAAAAAGTCCTGTCCATACTGCAAAAACGGATTTGAAGTTGTACAGTCATTCAAAGACCCCCGCCTGGAAAAATGCCCTAAATGCGGCAATCCTGTGAAAAAACTGATTTCAGCGCCAGCCATAGGACGTTCCGGATCTATGCTGGACGACCGTGCAAAAAATGCAGGATTCACCAAACTCAAAAAGGTGTCAAAGGGTGAATACGAAAAGATGTATTGACAGAACAAGCGCGCAAGGCAACCGGAATGGCACCCGATATAAGAAATATAGTATTGCGCGACCAGGCACTGCAGGCGATACGCGGTTTTTTCCACGATCAGGACTATATAGAAGTGGAGACTCCGTTGCGCATCCCTGCACCCGCACTGGAAACCCACATCGACGCCCCCCGCTCAGAAAGTGCCTGGCTGCGCACATCACCTGAGTTACACATGAAACGCATGCTGGCCGGAGGTTATGAAAGAATATTTCAGATCGGTTCCTGTTTCAGGAGGAATGAATGCGGATCGCGGCATAACCCTGAATTCACAATGCTGGAGTGGTATCGTGTAGATGCCGATTACAATGATATTCTTAAAGAAACTAAAAACCTGCTGATACACATATTCAAAACAGTAACCGGAGCAGGCGAATTTCATTATCAGAACAGATGGATCTCGCTGGAACAGAGCTGGAACATCATGACAGTGGCCGAGGCGTTTAAAAGATTTGCGGAATGGGATCCGGTTGCCACATGGGATGAAGAGCGTTTTGAAAATGACCTTGTGAAAAAAGTCGAACCTGCATTACCGAAAAACAGGCCATGCGTACTCACCGACTATCCCGCACCTGCCGCGGCTCTGGCCCGTCTGAAGCCCGACAATCCTGTAATTGCGGAACGCTGGGAGCTGTATATAGGCGGGCTGGAAATTGCGAACACTTACAGCGAACTCTGTGACCCGGTTCAGCAACGTGATCGTTTTGAAAGGTGCGCCGCGGAACGGGCCTCGCTCGGCCGGGAAATTTACCCCCGGGATGACGCCTTTATGCTGGCGCTGGAAAACGGGATACCCCCATGTGCGGGAAGCGCTCTCGGCTTCGACAGGCTTATCATGCTGCTGTGCAATGCCCCGGCGATACAGGATGTGCGTCTTTTCGCACAGAATCCGGGTGAACTATTTTAGCCGCTATAGAATCAACTTCTGTAAAACAGACAAAGAAAGCTGAGACAGCAGATTGCAGGCCGGGTGCCCTCACCCGACGCACCGACGCACCCGTCGTCGTCCCGCAAGCGGAACTGTGCCGTGACAGCGCCGGGGTTGCAATTATTGATTCCGTCGCCGCCGGGTTGGACAAATTATTTGCCGAATTTACAGACGGTGCAATGGCGGCAGTCAAGTTCAATCGGCAGCGGAGCGGCTGCCCCTTTTACACGGGCGGCCATTTCCTGAACATAGTTGATGAAACCTATGATCAGTCCCAGTGAGATAAAACCACCTGCGGGAAGAACAAAAAGCACCATCGTATTGCTGTGTATATTCTGCAAGGCCAGATCACCCCATACGGTGAGTGAACCTTTGCCGAGCACCTCACGGAAGGTTGCTATAATCGACAGAGCCACTGTAAAGCCGATACCCATGCCAAGACCGTCAGCAACACTGTAGATCAGGGCGTTTTTTGAAGCAAAAGCCTCGGCCCGCCCGAGGATAATACAGTTGACAACTATCAGCGGGATGAAAATTCCCAGCTTGTTTCCCAGCTCGGGTGTATAGGCCTGCATCAACAGGTCAACCATAGTGACAAACGAAGCGATCACAACGATAAAACAGGGAATACGTACAGCTGCCGGTATTATTTTGCGCAACATTGAAATCACCGTATTCGAACAGACAAGCACAAATGTCGCTGCGGCTCCCATCCCTATAGCATTTTCAAGAGATGTAGTGACAGCAAGCGTGGGGCACATGCCGAGCAACAGCCTGAAAATGGGATTTTCACGGATAAGACCTCGGGTAAAATCTGATAAAAGCTTCATAACTGATGAAGTATGCCGAAATTCTGATGGAAATGCAAATCTCAAATTCATCCTTGTCCGCAACCGCAAAATAATAGATAATATAAGTGAAACATTTATAACTTATCGGAAACAAAGGGAGATATGATGAAATTTTACAGATTGATAATAACGGTCTTCTGCCTCAGCTGGATAATCTCAGCGCAATTAGCCGCCTACGGCAAAACTCCGGAGAAGAAATACAATGCGATCATAATTCAGGCTGCTGGCTATCCGCCTGAAGGTGAAAAACCAGAAGAAGGCACTGATGCCGTCACCCAGGCCACAACGAAAGGAATCAACACCTACACACTTACAACATCGCTGATCAAAAAACTCAACGCGGCTGATATTGCCGCAACTGTTCTGCCACACACATCCTGCAAAGACCTGAAATGTCTTACGGACGGTTCCCGCGGCCGAACCGATCTGCTCATATTTGCCGGCCCCTCACATTTCAGCAAGCAGCCCCCTCAGCTGACAAAACTCTACCGCAGAGTGAAGGACGTTGTAAAAACCAACCCGAAACTGATATGCAGCACCCTGGTGCCAGCCTGGTATCCTGATACAAAGGGCAAAGACACTATCAAGGTTGCCGCGAAAGCATTTGAAAAAGAAGGAGCCAGCGTTGTGGAAGGAGTTTCCATACTCACGCCGCGCGGCAAAAAAAAGGGTGCGGACACCAAGGAAGTGGAAGCGGCTCTGATTGCCTTTACCGATCGTATATCAGCAGCTCTGAGCAAAAACTGAAAACGGGATCATATTAAAAAGCAATATGAGCACGGGGAAGAGCTTCCCGGATACGCTCTTTTTCGCCGCTGGACACGGGGCATCTTCCCAGGGAAAGAATCTCGATACCGGACATGCAAGAAAGGTCTTCCGGCAGCTCGGAAATCTGACAGCCGTCAAAATTCAGCTGTCTGATTTCCGGAAGTTCTGTCAGCCAGTCAGGGAAAACCTTCACAGGATTACCGCTCATGTCAATATCTTCAAGCACTGGAAGATGCTGAAGTGCTTCAGGAACGGATTTAAACTTGTTGTTTGCAAGATATATACGTTGCAACTGCGTGAGTTTCTGTATGGATTCAGGCAATACTGTGAGTCTGTTATCATTAAGCCGCAGCCATCTAAGTTTCACGCAGTTTCCTATCTCCTCAGGCAGGGATACGAGTTGATTGCGATCAAGATTGAGATACTCAAGACTGGAAATAGAGCTTATCCGTCCGGACAGGGTTTCAATTTTATTATCCGCCAGATAGAGCTGCGTCAAACCGGTTACTGAACAGACCTCCACCGGAATATCTTTCTGCCCTGTACGGGATATATCCAGAGTCACCAACTGTTCAAGCGAAGGGAGAACCGACAGATCACCGAGTTTCGCCCCTCTGAAAAGGAGCACTGAGAGACGGGGCATAGATGCGAGATCTCCGGGAAGATCACCTACTTCGGAATCTGTCATTTCAATGCGCTCAACACTGTCTTTAAGCTCGACAGCTTCCTGCAGAGACTGAGCGGTCACAGGTCTGTGCGGGGCTTCCTTATGTTTGAAACAGCCGCAGAAGAGCAGGGAAAAAATACTCATGGACAATATAATACAGCGCTTCATATATTCCTCGGTTTCAATAATAAAATCAGTACACATGATAAACTAAAGCGGGCTTTGTCCGCAACCCAATATCCGGCATACAACACGGAATATCCAGCCGGTACAACTGAAACCATGATTTACAACGTATCAGAGCAACACAGACAAGCCTGCTCCCCCGGCTGAAAGGAGTTTTTTCCGTCTCAATAGCGCTGCAGAAGTTCCAGCATCCTGCGATCAAGTTTACGTCCGTGAAAATCTGCATAGTCAACATCATCACGTCCGCTGTTGATTATACCGAAAGATACGTCAAAATTCCACAGTGCCCAGCCTATGTCAGGATCGATCTTATCCGGGCTGCCGTCCCTGATCCAGAAGCGATAATCCACAGGAAGACGGACAAAATTGAAACCGAGTTCATAAATTTCACGGAGACATACCGCATTCACTTGTTACAGCTGGCAGACCTGACGGAACCGCCGGAAGCCTTTCGGCGAAGATACTTTTCCGTTGCATACGGGAAATCCGTAGGTTGATAATTGATGACACGTCTGTTGCATAATGTGTAAGTTTTACGGTAGTACATAAAAAGCCAGGGGCAGTCCTGTCTTACAATTCTCTGCAGTTCTTTCCACAGACGGCAATGTTTTTCATCATCCGCTGTCTGAACAGCTTCTTCATAGAGGCGGTCAACTTCAGGATTCACATAATTTGAACGGTTAGGTCCCGGCGAAACATTTTTACTGTAAAACAGCTGCAGAAAGTTTTCCGCATCAGGATAGTCACCTATCCATCCTATGCGGAACATCTGACTGCGTCTATTCGAGATATTTTTCAGAAAAACCGGCCAGTTATGAAAATGCGGTCTTATTGAAACTCCTATTTTATTGTAGAAAGAAACCAGCAGATCGGTTGATTCGCGTATTTCCTGCGATGTGCGTCCCATATCGAGGTCAAGGACGAGTCGCCGCCCGGTTTCAGGATCAATACCGTCGGGATAGCCAGCCTCTCTCAGCAGCTTTTCGGCTTTTTCCAGGTTGAAGCTGTATGTAAAGGGTTCTTCCAGGCGGCCATACACCCCGGGAGGAACGGGACCGTCACATTCAATAGTTCTGTTGTTGAAAAAGCGCACCCACCGATCACTGTCAAAGGCACAGTTCAAAGCCTGCCGCAGTTTTCTGTTATTTCCGAGTACGGGATCATCCATATTGAATCCGATATAAAAAACTCCCATAGCCGGAATACAGTAAAGTTTCATCCCGCGTTTTTCGAGCGATTCATCAATCTTCCCGTCAGGTCCGATGACCACATCCCAATTATCACGGGTTATATTTCCGAGAAAATCAAGTTCGCCTGCGAGAAAACAGAGCCACTGTGTTGAAACATCATCGATAACACGGAATACAAAGCGTTCAAAAGGCAGAAGATCACCGGCCGGATCAAAGGCTGCGGGACCATCGAACCAACCCCGCCAGTTATGATTGCGCACAAAATTCATCTGATGGTTACGACGCCACCGCGCAAGTTTGTAGGGACCGCTTCCGACAGCATGATTTGCAAACTCCGGTCCATAGTATTCAACAGCCTCACGGGGAACCACCGCTGTGTAGGCCATTGCGAAATACCATTTAAACTGCTGCCGCGGCTGCCTGAGTCTTATACGCACTCTACGTTCGTCAAGAGCCTGCACCCCGGCCACTTTCATTGAATAATCAGTTTTATTTTTACCGGCCGACGCATCCGCAAAGGCCTGCATACCCTGCACATTATCATGCACCAGCCATGATCCCGGAGAATCCGTTTTACGATCAGCCAGACGCTTGAGGGAATATACGACATCGGCGGCTGTTACCGGACGTCCCCGATATCTGCCGGATTCATCTTTGCCAAAACAGGGATCTTCGGAAAACCGGGCATCCGGGTTAATTGTAAAAACATAAACCAAACCGTCATCAGAAACATCCGGCATCTTTTCAGCCAGAGCAGGGATAAGTCTGTACGGACGTTCACGGTAATCATACTCAAGAAGCGTTTCGTAGCTCATCTGGACAGCACGTGCCGCATAAACCGAAGCCGCCTGAGCCGGATCCATACTGGTGATTCTCTCAAGCACACGGCGGAAAGTCGCGTTTCCGCCATAGGATGACAAGACCGTCAGTGCCAAAGCAACAGCATATATACGTTTAAAAAACATCTTTTCACCAATCAATCAGATCCGCTGCCTGAGGGTATATATTCTCGCCCCCCGGCAATCTCATTAAAAACGGCGGCATCCTTCATCAGACAACGGGGAATGCGGCCTTTGCTACAACAGCCGGATGAAGATATACAGGCATGGGTTCCGGCCGGCATAAAGCGGGAAAATCACAGGCCATCCGGGCCATCACAACTGCACTGGACGAAAGTTTTTTTTCAATCAGGCGTTCACGGGGGAAATTTTTTTCCAGCAGTTCTCCGATGCGGTCCCAGTCAGGTGAAAGAACAAGAGAACCTTCAGGAACCACGGCAGACAAATCGTCCACACTGAACAACTCGAAGTCCTCCGGACTCTGTGAGGGAATACCGCCGTTTAAAAGCTTTAATCCGGATAAGATTTCGACCTTTTCCGGTATTTTTTTTAATAGTTGTTCAAGGACTTTTACCTCTTTTTCCGCCTTGTCCAATTTTCGTGTCGCCCGGTATATTTCTACCAGATTGCTCCTCGTTTCCGCTTCTTTCATAACGGCATTTTTCTCTTTTTTCCAGATTGCAAGGGCTTCTTTCAGGTGTTCCTCCGCTTCATCAGGCCGGCTGGTCAAAAAGCAGATGGATGCCAGATTATTGTGCAGTGTGGCAGACTGCGGGCTGTCGCTTCCCCGGTAATAATCCTCCCGGGATAAGGCTTTCCGGTAGAATTTTTCAGCCATACCGTATTTTTGCTGATCTTCCATAAGGAGGCCGAGCCGGCTCTCAAGATCGGCGATTGCCACATGGTTGGAATCCACCTTTTCAATCAGGCCGATGGCCTTAAAATAGAGGGATTCCGCTTCCTGAGGTTTGCGAAAAGCCACATGAACATCGGCGTAATTCCCGTAAATTTCCGCCAGCAGAAGATACTCCTCCGGATGATCCATTGCGGCAGCGGTCATGGCCCGGTTCAGATAATTTTCTGTCAGCCTGGGTTCCATCAGTGTCATGGCATGATCGGCAAGCTGGAGGTAGACCCGGATGGCCTTTTCATCTTTTGGCCCGTATAATACTTCCGCCATGGATTGTGCCCGGAGTCCTGCTTCAAAGGCACGGTCCGCATCACGCATTTCCGTACCCAAACGGCTCAGATCCAGTAAATCCTTTAAAGCCTCAGGCGACGCTTTTCCCTCTTTTTGAATGGCCATGATCTCTTCGTCAATCCTCGATTCAAGCTTCTCCTCTTTTGCCGTGTGAATCCATCCGCTATAACGGTCATAGAGAGATGGTTCCTGTTTATCACATCCGGTGACGGCAAAGAGAAATATGAGAAAAACTGAAAGATACATTGGATATGTTTTCATGCGGGCTCCTTTATCAACATTTGCAAATGATAATAAATAATGAAAAATAAAAAAAGGCCCCATCCGGGGCCACATAGAGCGAGAGACGAGACTCGAACTCGCGACAGCCACGTTGGCAACGTGGGGCTCTACCACTGAGCTACTCTCGCGTTTCTCAAAAAGCGTGTAATTTTACTTTGAATGGGTTTAAGAAGCAAGAAAAAATGACTTATTCCGGCAATGAGAATGGAGTGAGAGTTTGGATGAATTCCCGGATTTTCGGAGCCAGATTATCAGACGGGATGTTTTCAAGATGTTTGATAAAGGCGGTTCCGATAATGACCCCGTCGGCATACTGTGTATAAAAAGCGATGTCTTCCCGGGATCGGATCCCAAACCCCACCAGGAAAGGATGTTGCAGCGTTTCATTTAGTTTTTTTAAAAACCGGAGAATTTCCGTGTCATGACGGCTTTTCCGGCC
>JAWOEI010000109.1:0-61535 GCA_046482825.1 Kiritimatiellia bacterium | reverse complement strand
TGGTTTGTGCCGCTTATAAAGCGGCTACTACATTGCGTCTGGTTGTGCCGGTCACGCCGGGTGTCACCGTGTTCATAGAAACAATCAGTGACAAAAAATTAGGTAGGGAGGTGCTGCCTTCGCTGTTGTTTAACCACGAATGCCACGAAAAAGGAGATTAGGGAGGTGTTGCCTTCGCTGTTGTGTGATTTTTTGCCTGTATGTTGTCGTTGCCGTTTCCGGCAGAGAAGAAAGCTGTTCCGGTGCAACCGGTAACAGGCAGAACTGAATAGTGCGGAAAACTTGTTTTCAGGAACTATCCGGTTTCTGTCTGTGTCAGGCATCGCAGATGCCACAGCTTTCTTCCTTTCGTGTGGTTCGTGTTTTCCGTGGTTGAGAAAATAACTACGAATCTACGCGGATCTGTGCGGCGGCTACTGTCGTAATGCTTTATTGACATAGGGAAGCAGGCGGAGTGCTATCTGCACGTTGCCAGCTGAGTCGGGATGATCCGTCATATCCCAATAGGGTTTGAGTCGGTTCGGTTTTATATCAACCTGCATGTTAGGAAGATAGAGGCAGTCGTACTCCTGAACGACATCACGCTCCATCTGTGCGAATCGCCATGCCAGATCGAAAAGCCGGCAGTCAAACTCAACGGAGTGCTCACTCCAGTAATCCCGATCTCCAAAACAACTGGCCACAATCACCCGGGCGCCGTGATTTTGGAAATCGGCAATCATGGCAACCAGATCATCACGCATTTCTCTGACAGAACGGGAGCGCCGCCAGAAATCGTTGGCACCGAGTGCCACGACAACCACATCCGGATGCTCTTTCAGAACATCTTCTTTATATCGTTTACGCGCGCCCTCAAGTGTATCGCCACCTATACCGGTGTTTATCACACGAACATGCGGCAGCATACGCTGGAGGTGATCGCTGTATCTGCCGTCTTTCCCGCCGCACGAAGTCAGACTGTCACCCAGGCATACCAGCACAGGACGGGTATCATGTGTTATCCACAGGAAAGACGCAGCTCCCAGACAAGTTCCGAGTATCAGCGAAATTCCGAAAATTCTCAGTTTTATCATGCTCTCCCCTTTAAATAGATTTCAGAGAACTGTAAAATGCGAGATGCAGGTTGCAAATTGTTTTGAACACATCTCTCAACTCATAGCTCACAGAGCATATCGTCCTCATCCTGATTTACGCACTTGCGCATTCGCCTGCCCTGAGCTTGTCGAAAAGGGCGCATTAAACAACAGGTTTTTGCGCATAAAAAAGCGGTTCAGCCTGGTTCACCCCGAACGCAACGCAGTCGATATCCGGCAGAAGCTGAGTGTGTGTTTTCAGTGTAAGATCAAATCCGGCTTCGCGGATACGCTCTGGCAGATCAAGTCCGTAGAGGCGGATATGATCTTCCTGACCATAAAACTCCAGTCGCTGCGTTCCGGTGACGACAGAAGGATCCTGCTCACGGGTTTCAGTGAGTTTAAGCGCATAGGGAGTTTGCAGTATGGCTATTCCGCCAGGCTTCAGAACCCGGAACAGCTCACATAATGCTTTTCTGTCATCAGGAACATGTTCAAGCACGTGATTACAGATTGCAATATCAAATGAGCTGTCTGATTCGTTTATATCGGTTACATCCATTTTCCGTATGTCATTTCTGACCGGCTCCAAATCTCCTTTGACATATCTTTCGGGATTACAGCCTTCCACCGCCCGTGAAATATGTTTTTCAGGTGCTATATGAAGAACGGATGCACTTTTGAAGCGGAGCCAGAAATCAAGCGCATCAAAATAGAGTTTGAGATGACGTTCACGGTCATGGCTGCGGCAGAACGGACACCAGAAGCGGTCGAAGTCGCTGCCGGTCCATTCAAGTTCCTTAAGATATGATGAAACTGCATTCCAGCCGCCTCTGTATTCAGAAAATTTATAGAAAGTCCTGCCGCAGATACAGCAGCGGCACCGGCGGCCGAGTCCGTTGATCGAACGACGGATTGCACGTTTCAGGCCGACTTTATTCTGTGTTGGTTTGTATGATAATGGCATTGCCGTATCCTTTTCTTCGATCCGCTTGCAGGACGACAGCGGATGCCCTCGCCGGGCGTTGGTGCGCCGGGTAGTGCGCCGGGTGGGGCACCCGGCCTACAGTTGCGTTGGTGCGCCGGGTCGGGCACCCGGCCTACAGCTGCGTTGGTGCGCCGGGTAGTGCGCCGGGTGGGGGACCCGGCCTACAGCTGCGTAGTGCGCCGGGTGGGGCACCCGGCCTACAGTTGCGTTGGTGCGCCGGGTCGGGGACCCGGCCTACAGCTGCGTAGCCCTTCCTACGCCGCACGAATTTAAACACTATAAAATAACTTTCTGTTGATGAAATATATAGACAGCGCATATTATTTTGTCAGTGTTTGGTTCCCGCTGAAAGCAGCTTTGATTTCACCGGAATATGCAAGTTCCATTCCTTTGCCAGTATGAATCAGCAAAGCTCCATCATCTTGCACACCACAGGCAATACCGGAAAGCAGATGTTTCCCCTGCTGAATCTGAACAGGGCGGTTTTTCAAGGCATCAAATTCATCCATCCGCGTTTTCAGGGGCGCAAATCCGTTGTTTACCCACGAGGTATAAAGGGGTTCAAACTGATTGATTATCTCCGCCAGCAGTTGTGTCCGGGAAAAATTACGCCTACATTCAATTTTCAATGATGTCGCGATTTCCTGTAAATTCCCGGGCAGAGCTGATTGCGCGAGATTGACATTGATCCCGGCGCCGGCAATTATATATCTGACACGACAATCGATCTCAGCCTGCATCTCACAGAGGATACCGCAGACCTTCTTACCGTCAATCAGGATATCATTAGGCCACTTTACCTGCGGATTCAGTTCTGGGGCCAGTTTTTTAATAGCGGAAACAAGCCCGATGCCCGCAACCAGCGGAAGGGAGGATGCCTGGCTTACAGGTATTCCGGGACGCAGGACCAGCGAGAAATAAAGATTTATTCCCGAGGGAGAAAACCAATGGCGCTTCATACGTCCGCGACCGCCGCTCTGCGCATCCGCGCAGAAAAGCGTCCCGTCTGCGCAGCCGTTCTCCGCGCCTGAGGAAGCATCGCTGTTTGTTGACACTGTGTTCTCCTTGAAAATCAGGGAGCGCCCGGCAAATTCCGTATTCAGCAGCGGAATCACCTCAGACGCACACGGTCTGTCAGGTGACTCCACCAGCCGGTAACCGCAACGCGAATGGGCATCGATAACATATCCGCGTGCTCTCAGCGCATTGACATGCTTCCACACCGCATTGCGGGATATTCCGAGCGCTTCACACAGAACGCTGCTGGACATCGTTTCGGCAGAACTGTTTTTCAGCAGTTCCAAAATTTTTGAAGAGGTGCTCATAAATAAGGATTACGTTGTTTCTCGGTTCCGATGGTAGTTTCGGGTCCGTGTCCGCAAATAACACGTGTGTTGCCGGGGAGCTTTTTTAACTTCCGGAGCGAAGCCGTGAGCATATCCCAGTCGCCGCCAGGCAGGTCAGTACGCCCGACGGAGCCAGCGAAAAGGGTGTCGCCGGCAAACAGCAGACTATGCTCTTTGAAGTAAAGACACCAGCCTCCTGGTGTATGCCCCGGGGTTGTAAGAATACGCGCCGCAAGACCGCCGCATTCAATCATATCGCCATCATTTTTTTCCAGATTCAGAGTTGGCGGTCTTTCTGTGACAGGATAAGGGGGCATGCTGTTCATTGGCGAAAAAGCAAACGCTTCATCATTTCTGTGCATATAAACAGGAACTTTTAATCCGTCCAGCACACGGTTTAACGCTGATATATGATCAAAATGGCTGTGTGTCAGCACGACAACACCCAATGTCAATCCATTACCATCCAGTACAGACTTAATGCGATCCGCATCAGCCCCCGGATCGATAAGCCAGGCCTTCTCCGGATCCTTCCATAAAATCGTACAGTTGACCTCATAAGGCCCAACGCCAATCACTTTTATATCCATATTTTGTTTCCTGTTCTTCGCATTTGACAATTCCTGATTAACGTCACCCGCCAACACCTGTTTTCAGTCTGTCTGATCTGCTTGTCTGCCATAACTAAACGGCGAAGGAGGGGCATCACGTATTCAGCATGTTCCTTCGTCAAGGATTCGGCGCACAAATTCCGTATTTCGAGGCGTTCTAAAAGGTTTCCGAACGGGGGCTATCTACAATACTGCGATTTCACGCGAAGACGGCGTCAAACATTTCATGCCGTCCTTCGTTACGAGATATGAGTCTTATATTATCTTAAGACCCTGTTCATTTATCAGCTGAATTGATGTTCCCCTCTGAAATCGTTCTGTTCCGACTATAGCAAAATCACTTCACTTTTCGCTAACATTTACTCGCGCCTTTTACTGGAACAAAATATTTCTTCCTTCAGTGGCGATTATATTTTCGCATAATTCAAATTTTTCGCATAATTGACAATATCATAAACACCTTTATTTTAAATTTAATCCGATTAACTATAATCTTATACTCAATAATACTCAGAAGCAAACAGCGCATATCCCTTTTCATAAAGACAAACTGCTGATTACTAAGTTTAACAAATTAGGTATAAAATAAATTCTATAGTATAGCATCTAAATTGCTCCGACATATTCTGTATTGCTGTGCCATATAGAGCTTATAATAATAAGCTAATAATTAAGTAGCTTTTCAGACCGGATTTGGTGTTAAGACTGGAAGTTTTACTGGACTCGGACTGTTATTAGGGAGAACACTACAGGGAAAAAATGAGTACATACACACAATCAAAATCGGACCGCAACAGCGGTTTTACCCTGATAGAACTTATGTTTGCCTCTTCTTTGGCACTTCTGCTTATACTGACTCTGTTCGAATCAATTGCCACCTGCCGGAACATATGCAACTCTATAAAATGGCAGCTGGCTGCCGATGAAATTGCTTTTGATGAGGCATGGGAAATTTTTAACAGGCACACAGAGTGGTTTGAAACATCAGTACCTGCTGCACAGTCAGACTGGTCCGTTGTCGACAGTCAGATGACGTCTGTCTGGCATGGAGGACAGCAGGCATATCTTCTTCGTTCAATTACCCCTTTAGGCATGCCGGCTAACAGATGGGTTATAAGGACCAATGTGGCATGGCCTGTCGGAAACGGCAATTATAAAGCATTAACTACTGATCATACAATAATCAGATACCAAAGTGACAGGAGGATCTTCTGACAAGATTATGCAAATCAAAACAAATATGAATCAATCCGGATCAAAACGGAGTGGCAACAGCGGATTTACTCTTATTGAAACCCTTATCGCAAGCTCCATCACAGTCATTATTTTTGGACAGATATGCATTACAATTGTCTCGGCACAACGTTTGCTGGAGGCAACTTTTGCAGAAACGCATCTATCTCTGAAATCGCGGGAAATGCGGGAAAAACTGCTATTCCGCGTGAATTCAGACGGGGGGCTGATGAATGCGGATCAAACCGAATTAATTATAAAGGAAACAGGCGGCGGTTCCGGGCGATGGGGAAAAGGGATTCAGTTCAAACCTCGCAAGGGGCGGAAAAACGTTATCTCACTGGGCCGTAACAAAAAGCTGAAGGCGGAGATAGGAAACGGTCAGCGCTGGCTTTCACCGGGGACCATTGAATTTCAGACTGAAGATGTGTTTTCCCACAATACTTCCAATCAATCTATCCGCGTTAATCTGGATCTGACCATGCCGGTAGGGGATAGGCGTTACAACCAGCAGCACCAGATCAGATCACAAATCATCAACAGGTAGGAGATGCTATGAGAAACCATTCAGAAACCGGATTCGTATTACCACTGGTACTTGTGACAACCGCTGTTGTGGCAATAATTTCAGGTGCCGTTTTTTCCTACAGCATATATGCCACACGAGCGGCGGGACAATATCTTACTGCTTCTAAGTGCCGCCTGAGTGCACAGTCAGGGCTGGAGCAGACCAAAATCGAAATATTGGATGAATTTAAAAAATACAATCAAATAAATCCATCATCCTGGCAGCTTTTGTCATGGTTCGACAGCTATAGTTCTACAAGCATCGGTTCCGGTGCATACAGCTATGATTTAATGCAGGACACAGTTATCGACGATTGTAATGTCTCTGTGATTATTACAGACGTTCAGAGATCCCCCGCCTCTGAGGCACGTCAATTTACTGACATCACTTTTCAATCAACGGGCACTGCCACATCACCCGGGGGCATGACATGTTCGAGAACCATAGAAGAAACTGTTCAGTATGCAATGAAACGCTCACGGGTTTTTGATTATGCTTATTTTGTCAACAACTATGGTTATTTTATGGGGAACGGCTGTTCAGCAAACGGGGACATTCGTGCAAACGGAAACATGACACTGGACCGGAGCGCCATTATTAACGGATTCGCCTATGCTGCAGCTAATCCCGCCATCGGTGCTGCCGGAAAAATTACTGTTGACGGAGGGAACACTACCCGTCATATGCAACAGACAGAATATTGGCATGATAACGAAAGAGCCGCACGTCCAACCAGCCCGACATCCAGTTCATCCACAGAGCCGTATTCGATGGGATACGAAGCACGCAACGGTTTGTATTCCTATCAGGAACATTTGGAAATGCCCTTCCTCGGGGATCTGGAGGGGTATCGCAATATCGCCGGAATTCTCAACGGAACAATTAAACAACAGGGGAGAACGCTGGTTAATGGTTGTTATGACGGCCCCGGACCTTCAGGAATAGAGAATGCGGATGATACGGGAAGTATTATCCTGGACGGCACAGAAAAACCTATAATTATTGACGGCCCCGTAGTCGTCAACGGTGATGTTATCATAAAAGGAACAGTTACAGGACAGGGCACTATATATGCGGGAAGAAACATCCATATTGTCGGAGACGTCAATTACGCAAATCCACCTGTATGGCCCAAGCCTGACAATTCCCCGGACAAAACAACAAAAAAGAATCAATCAAAGGACATGCTCGGATTAATAGCCAAAGGCAATGTTGTTCTGGGCGATTACACATCTCATAATTGGCTGTCTTCTGTCGGAAGAAACATCAAGCCTCCTTTTGTCAATGGCTACGAATGCGATCCGACAGATGCTTCCATTGGGTACGGGGATTATTTCAATGGTGATTACACAGCTAGAGATGGCGGAGAAAAAATAAATTACAGATGGGATTGGGAAAAAAAGGAATATGTTCCTTCAGGCACTGAGGACCGCAGATATTATGAAAGCACAGTAGGGAATCACAAAATCTCGGAATTAAGCCAAAGCGGCTACCTGTCAAACATAGATGCCGTCCTTTTCAATAATCATGCTCTTATGGGTATGGTCGGGGCATGCAAGTTTAACGGCGGATTTGTTTGCCGCGATGACGGCTGCATTTACACAAAATCAGTGAGAATAAACTGGGATATACGCCTTGGCTCAAAAAGCCCGGACGGCATGAACACCTTTATTTTTATGCCGTTAACCATAGGCACACCGCGTGTTATAGGCTGGAGAGAAGCAAGTTAAATGAAAAAACAGCAAATTTTAGTCGTTATCGAATTTTTTATACTGTTTAGTACGGCACAGGCAATTGTTGATGATTCTGTTGAATCAGGGATAACCGGACCAAGCGAATTGAACGTGGAGCAGCGTCGAAGGAATGCCCAGTCATTACTGGAAAAAAAAGCTGCCCGCCTGAAGGCGGCCCGGATACGGGCTGAAAAGATCAGAACCATTTCACCGGAGAATATCCCGCTCTGGATCAACAGCGATAAAACCGACGAAGACCTTAATAAACTGACATCCGCTTCCATAAACAAGAAGGCCGGTAATAAGAAGAAGAAACAGACTGAATCAAAAACTTTCCGCAAGTATCGTTTCATAGGTGTTTTTCTTCTGTTTATTGTATGCTGTATTCTGAATGTAAGAAAGCATTTTTAAATAGATCAGCATCACATTAGTCTTCGCCTCGGATACAACCTGACAAGCAGGATGCAGACTATCGGGCTGCATAAATTCAGGGTTGCCTTATCATAGCACGTCTTTATCGAAAAATCGCAGGCTTGACATTTTCACGTCCCCCCCCCCATAATAGATTGAAAGGTGGAATTTAATTAAGTTCCAACATCCTTATTGGGATGCTAATTATTCAATAAATAAACGGGAATAAGTGTTATGAAAACAAATCGTGTGTTATTATTGTGTATTGTTTCTCTGCTTACATCAACTGCCACAGCCGACTCCTACATCTGGGATGGCGGCGGAACTGATGACAACTGGAGCACAGCCGACAACTGGAATCCCAGCGGCGCTCCGGTAAGCGCCTCGGATACAACCATAGAACTGGCCGGTGCCACACGGCTTACACCGGTGCAGGATATAGCGGATCCATTTATCCTGAACCAGCTCATATACCGCCACTATGCGGCTGATCCTCACACTGCTTTCACTCTTGACGGCCAACAGATACAGGTAGCTGTCAACGGTACAACCCAGCCGCGCATCTACTTTTCACGCCAAGCAACCTGTCATCTGGGCAACGATATACATATTCCTGCGGGCATTACATTCACTTTGAAAGTGGACACCTATAACCTCTACATGGACGGCCTGATTTCCGGGGACGGCGGCATTGTCAAAACAGACAACTTCGGCGGACTCTATCTTAACCACGCGTACAACACTTTTGCAGGCGGACTCACCGTCCAAGCCTCTAACGGAGACTGGAGAAGAATCTATGTCCCCAAATCCGGAGCTATGGGAACAGGCACGTTAACACTGGATGGAGGAAGTATTTCCTCTTCTCTCGACCATCCGGGCGGCTTGATGTTTCTGAGTACCACCACACATACCAACAAAATCGTGCTGATAAAAAACTCCCCGGTTTTTGTGGGCAAACCGACAGACTACAATGATAATGTCACCCTCAACGGCAACATCGATCTGAACACATACACCCTTTATCTGCGAGGCGGCGGAACAGGTACAATCAACGGCGTGATTTCCGAAGGGGCATCAGATGCTATTATTAAACTTGACGCAGGCACATGGACTCTGGGCGGGGAAAACACCTTCACCGGTAATCTGACCATTAATTACGGCGTAATAAAACTCGGCACTTCAGTTGCGCTTGATGCAGATGTTAACGTCTTGTTTTCAGAAAAGGGCGGCATCCTTGCCCTGAACGGAAACCATCAGACAATTGCCAGTCTAACGGGTGAAGAAGGTACAGTTCTCGTCAACACCCTGACATCATCAGACGCGGCAACCCTGACAGTGAACCAATCCGGCAACACTGTATTTGACGGCAAACTGAGCGAAGCAATCTCCCTGATCAAACTCGGAAGCGGCACATTGACTCTAACCGAACGGCAAAGCTCGACAACCGGTGATATTGCTGTAAATAACGGCACACTGGCTGTCGCATCAGGAGCAGTTCTTGACAGCGGCGATATTTCCGTCAGCAACGCGTCTCTGAATGTGACTTCGGGAGCTGCCCTTGACAGCAGTTCAGGCATAACAGTTGTTGACGGTTCTCTGAATCTTTCAACACCTGATGCCATTACTGATACAACAGCCCTTTATATAGGTAACGGCGGAGAAATTACACTTGGCGGCGGCACAACAGAAACTGTTGACAAGCTGTTTATCAACGGGATACAGCAGGAACGCGGTTATTACGGTGCAACCGGCAGCGGCGCAATGTTTATTAACGATACCTTCTTCTCCGGCACGGAAATGCTTTTTGTGGAAAGCAATCCGCCTATCACGCCTGTCGACACCACATGGGATGCGGAAGGATCCGACACATTTGTCAGCACGCCCGAAAACTGGGTGGATGATGCTGTTCCGACAGACAGCGGCGCCGCCAATCTGATTTTTGCGACGGACGGCGACACAGCAACCATTGACTCTACCATGAATCTCTATAAAATCACGTTCAACCGCGACAACAATTTCACATTAGCCACAGGGAACGGAATAATCACAAACGGTGTCGGAGGCATCAGCGCACAGACTCCAAGCACAAGCGCCCACACTTACACCATTGAGGAAGACATGGTCCTGTACGAGAGTCAGACATGGAATGTTGAGAATGGATCTGCTTCCACCCTGTTAGTTATTGACGGTAAACTGGATGACGGGTTCCTTCCCTGCAACATAACTAAGGAAGGCACGGGCGACCTGAAACTGACAGCGAGCAATTCCTTTGACGGCGTATTCACCGGTAACGGGGGAGATATTGATGTTACGGATTCACATGCCTTTGGCAGCACTAACGGCCACACTGTTATCAACGGTTATAGCGGAGCACGACTGAGCGTTTCCAATGGCGTGAACATAGAAGAGCCCCTCTACCTTCACGGGGAGCTCAACAATGCGGGAACGTTGATATCGAAAGGCGACGGCATCAACACCATCAGCGGCCCGGTCACCTGTGAAGATCAGGTCAGAATAAAAGCAATTGACGCAGACCTTGTTTTCAGCGGAGGTATCACAGCGGTCACTTCCAATCATTATTTTGTGATTAATGCAAGACAAACAATTACATTCACAGACAAACCACTGAATCTTGCAGGGTGCACTTTCTGGACAGATACCGGAGGTTTGACCGTTCTTGCTGTTACAAACAACACCTGGTCTGACACAATGGTAGCAGGCGGCACACTGCGCTGCAGTTATCCTGATGTTCTGCCTCCCTCATCATCGTTGCGTGTCGGTGTCAGTTTCGCTCCATACGGCATTCTTGACCTAAACGGCAACGACCAGACAATCGGGAAACTGGATGACTTAACGCACAAAACAGGCTCCCGTCGGATCACCAGTCCGACGCCAGCCCTGCTGACCATCGCCCAGGATGATAACACCAGCTTCAACGGGCAGTTCCATGGAGAACTCAGTGTTTTGAAACTGGGAACGGGCACGCTTACACTGACCAATGCCTTCACATCCACAGCGGGCAGTTTCATTGTCAGCAACGGAACATTGAAGGCATCCAACCTGGGAACATTCGGAGACAACAGCACCAACGTTGTTGTGAGCGGAACCGGTTCAATAGTACTCGAGAACGATGCTGCTGTTTCGGACAACGCCGAACTTCATATCGATGAATCAGGTTATGTCGAGATCAACGCTGGTCTGACTGAAAAGGTGAAATATCTTTTTCTGGATGGAGAACAGAAGTCAAAAGGCACCTACGGCGCCACAGGAAGCGGAGCGAATAACATAAACGACATTTACTTTTCCGGCGAGGGGATGCTTGAGGTTCTGCGCGATAACAGCGGTACAGTAATTCTGATCCTATAACTTATTGCGGGCAAGCTCCGCAACTGCAGGCCGGGTTTCCGCTTTGTTGTTCTACAAAAGTTCAACTATAAGCGCCGACGGGGTCTGCGCATTTCAAAGCCCGCGGCGGATCTCAACCAATCCTACACATGTTCATTACATTTGTCTGCGTTTTTACATGGCTTTGTTTTGTTTTCAGTTGGTGCGCCGGGTCGGGGACCCGGCCTACAGCTGCGCAGTCGTCCGATCCGAAGAAATAGTGACAGGCTTTAATGTGTTTCCAGGTTTTTGGCCCGCTAATCTTCGCGAAAGGCGCATTAAATTTTATCCCCGCTGCGCGGGGCCGTTAATCACTTAAAATTTAATACGTTTGAGATTACTGGAAAAGCCTTAGCGACAGGAATTTTTAGCGATTAGCGTTAAAAAAATTTCTGCCGCAACAGAGATTGGCGGAGATTCGCGGGAAAAGGAAAGTAGTGAAAATTAGGGACAGGTATTATTTTTTCTAAAGCACAGTCACTTTCAACCCCTGCTGATCGATGTCAAAATCAAAAAAGCGGGCGTGTCTGTTCGGAGGATGTTTTGCAAACTTCTCTTTTATACGGACGACGGCTTCCAGATCCTTGGCAATGATAAAGATAAACCCTCCGCCACCGGCACCGGGCAGGAGCCTGGCGGAACAATCGTCCTGCACCAACGCAAGCAGTTTTTCAATCGGTTCGTTTGTGGATCCGGGATCAATCTGCTTTTTCAGTTCCCAGTAGCGGTTGACGCCGCGACAGAAACCTTCGATATCCTGTGCATCCAGGGCTTCCTTTGTATCAAGAGCGCAAATTTTCAACTCATCCAGCGTCTTTAAAATCAGCGGGTCGCGTGCCAGATATCCTCCGACCACGTTCTGGAGCAGATTACGGGCCATGCGTTTCTGACCGGTAAAATAAAGCAGACACCGCTTTTTGAGATCACTATCCCTGTGCAAATCGAAAACACTCCAACGCAGGTTAACGGTCTGGGCAACACCAGGTTCGGTACGGATAAGTTTCACTCCGGGCATAATTCCGCCGACCTGATCCTGCCAGCCGCCACCGGTTGACATACGCTGCTCCAGCATTGATGTCATGAAGATCAGGCGGTCAGCGGAAAACCGCAGACCCAGCACCCGATCCAGACAGGCCAGAACAGCAGAACCGAGTATAGAGCTGGTCCCCATACCGGAGCCCTTGGGCAGCGATGAAAATATTGTCAAATCCAATCCGCCGCCGAACATCTCCAATTTCTTTTTCAACGACACTTGCGTGGAATCAGGAACTATGCCTGAAAGAATGAGGGCTGCTTTGGCCAATGCAGCCCAGTCGCGGGGGTCGTGGTGGTCCAGGATCTGCGCGGTTTTTGTTAATTCCTGACGTTCGCCGAGGTCAATACTGGAAAGACGTATAGTATTACGTTCATTCAGTTTTGCCATAACCTGAACCGGGTAGAGTCCGTTCAGGGTTATGGCGGCATTTAAAACAGTACCGCCCCTTTCTGTGCATACGGGAGGTGTATCTGACCAGCCGCCAGCAAAATCAATACGGACGGGAGTTGTCACCCAGACAACCTGGTCATGCAGAATAGCGGCCTTTCCCTTGAAATCCGGAGGCTGATAATTCAAAGCCACGCAGTGCGAAATCTGCTGAAAGGCAGCCTTCACCGCAGCTTCTGAATCTGCGACTTGACTACATACCGCACATCCTGCATCCGGCCAGAGACGGTAGATCATCGATGCCGTTTTCAAAACGCGCGCTTTGAAAAGGTATTCCCCCGGTGTTGCAGATTCAATCAGATCGGCCAGCTGTCTGAGAACACACTTTGCATCCTCCCTGCTCCTGATATCATCGCAGATCACCTGAGCAGGCAACGAGTTGTTCTGCTTGAGTCGATTGCGGACATTCAGCAATCCGACTTTGCGCCGGATCGCACGACGTACTTCAAGCAGACGGCTGTGATTCACTTTAGGAAGAATTTCGGAAATGCTGTATCGTCCGGCACGGGATGAACTCTTAAACCCTTTACCGGAAGCTATTTTCACAGCTTCAGCCAGCACATCGTCAAGTTCGCCCATACGCCAGAGTCTGGCAGTCCACATGCCGTTATTTTCATTATCGCGCCAAAGTTCTACTGAAGGAACGCTGTTTTTTTTCATCCAGACATTTACGGGGTTATTCAGGAAAAGACAATCATTACCGTCTTTGAAAGGTGTTTTAAAATCGTCCCGTATTCCATAAGCCAAAGCGGTCCATTTTTTTCTACCGACAGGCAGACAAACCAGGCCGATACCGGCAGGCAGTGAAATATTCACATTACATTCAGCAGGAATGCCTGTCAGAATGTTGTCGCCATCCAGAACAATTTCACTTTTTCCATCCAGATACACCGCCTCGAGCAGAGAACGTCCAGAAGAAAAAGGCACATTAAGATATGAATTAAAGACAAAGGCTCGTTCACTGTCATCCGGATGCATCAGAGCAGAGCCGCTCCCGTTTGAGAAACCGTATTCCCGGGCGGTACGGGAAAGACCGGAAAAGCCTGAAAGGAGTTCACGGCTACTGCCTATATGAAAAAACTCACAATAGGGCAGGATATTCACATTCAGATCAACATCATGCACAGCCCGGTAGAATCTCCGCATACGGCGCTTATGCTGTGTCCCGGGGTATCTTCCGGCAAAGTTTTCAACAAAGCCAGCCTCACTGAATGACGGTGTAAGTGCCATCAGCAACTCTTCATAGATATCCATCTGCGGTGCCTGGCCGCTGATAATATCGTTCAGAATCCCGTTGACAACCGTCACCTTGTATTTGCTGAGTCTGACGCCGCATAAAACCATCAATTTCTGCACGGTTTCAGGGCCGAAACTGACTAATCCGGTATCAATGGCCACATGACCGAAGGCGTCTATCGCACCGGCGGTTCTCATCTGATCATGATCGGGCTTCTGAAGGAAATCAGCAACAGGGTAGCACACGGTCCGTGAGGATGTGCCTTTGAAACGGGAAGGAACATAAACGCCGTGTCGCGAACCCCGTTCACAGGAACCGAAATAGGCGACACCCGTAACCCCAGGCCGGGAAAAATCTACAGAGGCATGATCAAACGTAAGGAGCACATCACCGGAAGTCACAAGCACATGACCGTCTTCAGGGGCAGGCAGTTCGGCAAGAGTCTTCAGGATAAGATCAAAGAGTGCCAGCGGCGCCCCGTTTTCTGCAACAGCGGGAACCGGTGTGAAAACTTTTCCCTGTGCTGCGTAGGCAGGGGTACGACGGCTATCGCCGCCGGAATGACAGATCAGAATACGGCACCCGCGGAACAACTCTTCAAAAGAGGATGCTTTACGGATATTAAAAAGATATTCCGCCAGTTCATACAGAACAAAAAAAGTGGATCCCAGCGAACCGACACGCCTGCCATCCGGATCAGCTACAACCAGAGAACGGGTATTCTCAGGAATAAGTCCGTTTTCTCTACGCCAATTCAGCTGCTTTCTATAGCCCCCGGCCTGCGCTTCATTGGCTGCCGTCAACACAATGATATCATAATTTTGCATAAACGCAGGATATCATTGAAAACCGGAAAAAACAATTCGAAAACCGGCCCGCTGATATCAGCGGGCGCATCTGCGATTATGTTGCGCGCAACATAATCGCAGATGCGCCCGATATCAGCATTCCGGGATACGGATTTGCAACCACTCGGCTTTGTTTTCTTGTGTTTTGTGGTTAGCTCATTACTGTTTGCTGGTAATGATTTCCGGAAAACAGCAATTCAACTGCTTGTTTTTCGAGACCGGAATTGAGAGAATAGCCACCGGATTCGTGTTGCGCATGAACGGCATGGAGCATGGGAAAAGAGTACTTACACATATGAAGAAATCAATAATATTCGATATAGACGGAACTCTCCTTTACGCTAAAAGTGCAGGGCGCCGGGCTTTCGGAAACGCATTCCGGGCAGCCTACGGAATTGATTATCCCGACATGGATAAAATCCATTTCGTGGGGGCAACAGATTCCAACGTCATCCGCCAGATGGCCCGTGAGTGCAATGTCCGGAATTCACCTGCCAAGGAAGAACATTTCTTTCTGGTACTGGCCAGGGAACTGGACAAAGCTCTTTCGCAGAACAAGCCCATGGTGTACAGAGGAGTACCGGAACTGCTGATTGAACTAATAAAAAACGGATTCTCTCTGGGAATCATTACAGGTAACATCCGTTCAACCGCCTGGTGCAAACTGCGGCATGGCGGTATAGATCACTGCTTCAGCTTCGGGGCTTACGGAGATGATCATCATCAGCGCGAAAAAATCACCGGAGCTGCTATCAGGAGAGCTCCCGCGGAAGCACCTGTAACACTGATGATAGGCGATACGCCGCTGGATATACAGGCCGCCAAAGCCAACAATCTGCCGTCAATCGCCGTTGCGACGGGATGGGTTTCAGCTGAAGAGCTTTCTGACGCAGGTGCTGATGTGGTTCTCGATGATTTTTCCGATACCGGCAGAAGCATCAGACGAATTATGGATATTATTTGAACCAGCGACCAGCAGCAATGTAGTAGCCGCTCTGTGAGCGGCACAGCCAGACGGGAAGAATTAGGGCGTTGGTGCGCCGGGTCGGGGACCCGGCCTACAGCTGCGTAGCCGTCCGATCCGAAGAAGTAGTGACAGGCTTTAATGTGTTTACAGGTTTTTGGCCCGCTAATCTTCGCGAAAGGCGCATTAAATTTTATCCCCGCTGCGCGGGGCCGTTAATCACTTAAAATTTAATACGTTTGAGATTACTGGAAAAGCCTTAGCGACAGGAATTTTTAGCGATTAGCGTTTAAAAAATTTCTGCCGCAACAGAGATTGGCGGAGATTCGCGGGAAAAGAAAAG
The DNA here is from genome assembly GCA_046482825.1 of Kiritimatiellia bacterium. Lineage (GTDB taxonomy): Bacteria > Verrucomicrobiota > Kiritimatiellia > RFP12 > UBA1067 > M55B167. The sequence continues at coordinate 45,313 of JAWOEI010000109.1, read as the reverse complement.
TAGTGAAAATTAGGGACAGGTATTAATTTTTTCACAACGCATGTAGAAGACAGAATTTGTTTCGCGCAGAGGCGCGGAGACGCGAAGGAAACTGTAGAATTGCTTCACAGCAGCAATGTAGTAGCCGCTCTGTGAGCGGCACAAGCAAGCGGTAAGATGTCGCTTATAAAGCGACTACTACACAGGAATATGTCGCTTGTTCACCTTCTTTCAGCCGGGAAGAATTAGAGCGTTGGTGCGCCGGGTCGGGGACCCGGCCTACAGCTGCGCAGCCGTCCGATCCGAAGAAGTAGTGACAGGCTTTAATGTGTTTCTTTCGTGCTTTTCGTGTCTTTTGTGGTTAAACAACAGCGAAGGCAGCACATCACTAATTCCCTTCCCTTTCGTGGTTTCAGAAGCATTTTACCCTTTATTTATAGGGAAAGAATCAGGAACAGGCTTTATTTGTTTAAGAAGGGAGGCATGCCTCCCGACACGCCTCCCTGTTATTTTCAACCACTCAACTGTCATTGGTGAAAAAGTGTTTTACTTTTTCTTGTCAAATCCATTGGCTTTGATAATTCTCAACAGTTCTTCCTGAAGATAAAAGTTTTTCGGCATCACCTTGTTACGTGTGAGAAGATCGCAGGATTTTTTCAAACCGAGGATATCTTTTTTTCTATTTCCGAGCGCGGCTTTGTTCAATGCGTTGAGTTCAGCGATATAGGTTTTGCTCAGGTCATCGATAATATTCAGATAACGGTCTGTTTTTTCATAAGAGATAACTTCCAGCATGCGCTCCAGTGCGGCTTTTTTGTCGGCATCACCGGGATTAGCTTTAGCAAAAAGGTTTTCAGCGGTTTCGTGGCGCAGGGCCATCACATCCTCCTCGCATACTGCCGGTCCGCCATGTGTGGTGTTGTCATAGCGGGAAGGAATCTCGCGAATCCAGATATTGCGGAATCGGGTGGGATTACCATGATCCTGCAGGGAAAGGGGAAGTTTTTTCTCATGGGGTTTAAGAGGCTTGCGGTAGCGGTGGGTTGTCATACCCTCCATCTCCCAGTGATCCTGAGTCAGCACACCGTTATGCAGAACAGTGACAGAACCGGGATATTTCAATTCGTCGCCCTCCCATATAGGCTGGTGAAAGATAATATCATATGTCTGCCACTCACCGGGAGCGCGGCATGCATTAACCAGCGGGGGGTTTTCGGCATAAACGGCTGATGCCTGGCCGTCAGCATAAACGGGATTTTTATTGGAGCCGTCAGGTCTCAGATATGTTTCATAGGAATCCAGTATCTGGATTTCATAATTGCCCATCAGGAAAATACCGCTATTGCCACGCCCCTGGCCATTGCCTTTAACCTCTTTCGGTGAGGCCCACTCAACATGGAGCTGGCAATCGCCGAAGGATTGCTTCGTTTTAATAACGCCTGTCTTGGGAACAACCTCCATGGCGCCATCATCTGTAAGCTTCCACTTGGCGGGTCCCCCGCTTTTTTTAGCGGACATCCAGGCATCAAGTGAAGAGCCATCAAAAAGAACGATTGCATCGGACGGTGGTTTACCGGGTTCAGCGGTCACTTTAGGCGGAGCAGGACGGTTTTTGTCATGCACGGCCCAGGCATGTTCCGCATCAGGCGTATCACCATAAAGTCCTGCCATTGAGGCCAATGCCCCCATACTGCAGATTGTTATCAGCACCGACTTACGAAAATCCATTCAATCCTCCGATTTTTATAATATATGATAGAAAAATTCAAAATACCGGATAATAATATCACCAAAATCGCGCATTTTTCAATCGAAAAATTTTCTGTGTTTTTACAGTTCCAATGCATTTTTACTGTAGGGCGGGGTCCGTGACCCCGCCGTGCACCGATTCGCCCTGCGCCATGCTGTTTAAAAGAAACAGCTTTGTTTCTGTCCGATGCTTTGCTTTAATATGTCGCATGCCGATCAGTGCCGACAGAAAACCGCCGTGGATAAGAGTCAGGATAGGAAACAACGAGACCTTTCAGGCCACACGTGCCCGCTTGAAGAAAAAAGGGCTGCATACAGTCTGTGAAGAGGCATTCTGCCCCAATTTAGGACATTGCTGGCGGCACGGACGTGCCACCATCATGATACTTGGTGACTGCTGTTCGCGCAACTGCCGTTTCTGTAACGTTGATCACCGGGAACTACTTCCGCCGGATTCTGAAGAACCCGGCCTTGTTGCGGAAGCTGTTAAAGAAGCAGGTCTGAAAGAAACCGTTCTGACATCCGTCACCCGTGATGACCTGCCTGATAACGGTGCCGGTCACTGGGCCGAAACAGTCCGCCGCGTCAGAGAGACGAATCCCGATGTTCTTATCGAAATTCTCACACCGGATTTCCAGGGAAATACGGATCAGCTGGATCTCGTACTGGCGACACAACCGCACATTTTCAGCCATAATCTGGAAACAGTGCCGCGCCTATATCCGGAAGCGCGTCCGCAGGCCGATTATCAGCGATCTCTTGATATTCTCAGACACGCTGCGGATCAAGGGCATATCACCAAGACCTCCCTGATGCTAGGATTAGGCGAAACCATGGAGGAAATTTATGCGTCCGTTCAGGACGCCTATGATGCGGGATGCCGCATCTTCTACGCCGGTCAGTATCTGCAGCCCACTCCGCGTCATCTACCGGTTGCGGGTTATTTTACACCGGAGGAATTTTCCGATATAGAAAAAAAGGCCTATGACACAGGTTTCCGATTTGCCGCCTGTGCTCCGCTTATCCGCAGTTCGTATCATGAAGAGGGGCAGGCTGAGTTTGTCCGTAACAAATTGCGAACAAAATCATAGTACGCGAATTGAAACAATTATGTTGGATTTCATCAAAAAAAACCTGAGCCATGACGCACATCCTATAGTGCAGTTCATCAAGTACGGCTTGGTCGGCGGTATGTCAACCGTCGTTCACATGGTTGTCTTTTTTATCTGTGGCTGGTTTCTGTTTCCTTGCATAGGCCAGTCGGACATATTTGTCAGGCTGCTGGGGCTGACGGCTCCGGAAATAGCTGAAGGGGTCCGTGCCACCCGGGCGGCCTACAGCAACGCCATCGCCTTTATAATTTCCAACATATTCTGTTACATACTTAATGTACTTTTTGTATTCAAACCGGGACGCCATCACCGGGTCCTGGAGTTTCTGCTCTTTTTCGGAGTCTCCGCCATCAGCATGATTATCGGCACGGTACTGCAGTCACTGCTGATAGTTGAATTCGATATGCAGACAACCCTCGCCTTCGGAGCAAATATATTCACATCCCTTTTTATCAATTACACAATGCGCAAATTCTTTATTTTCCAGAAGTAATTTTACGTTGTGAAATTACTAAAAAACACAAATTTATTCGCCTTATCGGAAAGATAACGAAGAATGGGTTTTAAATTAAAAAAGATATGCAGCAGAGATGCGGCAACCAGAAGAAATCCTACAGTGATATGATAATCACCCCAATAAGCCACCCGGCTGGCCGGGATAATGTATAGAACAACAGCGGTAATCAATTCAATCACGCCGCCAAAAAGCAGGATTAAAGATGTAATTTTTCTCATATTTTCACTCTTTTTGTTTCTTTTGCCTATATTCAACCATTGTCATATTGTATTTCCGTTTAAATAGAGAACAAAGGTGCGTAGCATAGGCAAAACCGCATTTCTGCGATATAGCATTGACTGGCATATCTGTTTCCTCCAGCATAGTACAGACAGTTCTCATGCGGACATCAGCAATAACCTCATGAACCGAACGGCCCAGATATTCGCAGAAACGCATCTCCAGCCAGCGGGCGGTAACTCCGAACCGTTCAGCCACATCGTTGACTCGAATAACCAAACCCCTGTTCATCCGGATAAATTCGAGAGACTGAATAATCAAACGATTTTTAACATGCAGGGTCTCAGTTGATTCACGGGCAACCACATTCAGCAGCCCGTATGTAAACACCTGCTGTTCTTTATGCAGACCGCTCATTTTTTCATCCAGCATGCGGGCGGCTTCATACCCGGCCCGTTCCGCATCAAGCGCAATGCTTGAAAGTTCCGGTATTGTAGTCTCGCAGATCATTTCATCATTATTCACACCCAGCACTGCAATTTCGTACGGCACGCTGATGCCCGACATAAGGCAGGCATCCAGCACCTGACGGGCCCGGTAATCATTAGCCGCAAAAACCGAAATCGGTTTCGGCAGAGCCGTCAGCCATCTGCTCAACAGCTTCCGCTCTTTTTCCCAGCGGCTCAGGGCGCGGGGAGGAACGGGATATGAACGGCATTGTTTATCAGCCACCGCCAGGCGCTCAACAAAACCTTTCTGTCTTTCCCGCGACCATCTGATGTTGTCAATATTTCCGACAAACGCAAAACTCGGATAGTCCTTTCCCAGATAAAATTCCGCCGCCATCCTTCCTATCGCCTCTGAGTCACTCTGAGTATGGCTGTATTTTGAAATCGGATGCGCAGGATGCATATATTTCTCGCCGGGATTAAAAAAGACAGCCGGCAGCCCCGATGCGATGACTGCATCGGCGATGACATCACTGGTCACACGACCGATAATTCCGTCTCCATCCCAGTCGGACATATCCGGAATCCGCAGATCACTCGTTCCTCCCACATTGTAGGTAATGTTCCAGGGACCATTCACCCGCACATATCTGAGAATGCCATGCATCTCCTGCCGTGATATCCCGTGCGATGTTTCCAGCACCACCGCAACCTGCGGAATTTTTCTACGTAGATTTTTTTTCATCAGTAAACGATTTTCAGCCTGCTGATCTCCGCGAATAGATGTGGAAATTATTCCCGTACTGCGTACGGTCGTTAATCACTGATAATTTACGCATCAACATGTTAATAATGTGTCCTCTGTTTTTAACAATAAAGTTATAATCTTTAGTTATCATAAATGACCTTTCAGGAAAAGCAAGCTTTAACTTCGCAAAAACATAATTCCACTTCGCATATACGGAATTGAGGGTTTACTCCGGACGATATATTATGGAGTGACAGTAAGGAGATACAATAACAAAACGAAAGGAATACAGATGTTAAAATCCATCAGAATACTGTTGCTGGGCTTGCTTACAGTTGCCAGCAGCATTTTTGCAGAGCAGGAAAAGACAGTACCTGTTGATATAATCCGCTTCACTGGCGGTAGCGGTCTTGAAGACAGCATGTGGAGCGCTTTATACGCAGCTAAAAGCGGCAAACTCTATATAGGGCTTTGCACACACGCTGAGGCGGCTCATTTTTTTGAATATGATCCGCTAAAATCGAAAATGAATCATATCGCTGATTTAACCGTTTTCAAAGGGGAACGAGGCAAGGGCATAAGAACATCAGGCAAGATTCATGTGCGCATGAGCGAAGACAAAAAGGGACGTATCTATTTTGCGGATTTCTGTGAAGATACCGGCCCGGAATGCATAGATCCCGCCAGTTATCGTGGACCGCACTGGTTCCGGTATGATCCCGCCGAAGAAAAGCTGGAGAACCTGGGACGTATCAACAGACAGTGGGGGCTGCTTGGAATGGTATTTGAACCTAAATACCAGCGGGCCTACGGTCTCGCGGAAGACGGACACCTCTATTATCTCGATCTGGAAACCATGGCAACAACCGATCTCGGCCGTGTTGACGACTGGGACATCTGTCGCACGATCTTCGCGGATGATGAAGGCAACATTTACGGCTCTTTTCCAACCGGGCGCATCTGGAAATATGATCCGGAACTCGACAGGATCTTTGATCTGCGCGGAACCCGCCTGCCGCTTGATCCACGCTCGACACCGCGTACGATGTCCAATCCAATGATAGACCGCAAAGTTTACTGGCGGGTCATTGAATGGGAGCCTGGAGAACGCGTGGCTTACGGTACAATGGTAGGTGATTCCCGCCTATTCCGTTTTGATCCGTATGAAGGTCCGGAAGGAACCGTCACCCCGCTGACGCGGCTCTGTGCCGAGCGTTATATGGAAGCTGATGCGAGTCTGATACCGGTTGCCACGCTGGCGCTGACCATCACTCCGCAGCGCAAACTCTATTACGCCCCTGTAATTTCCGTAGCCTTCGATTACTCGGGCACATCCTGGGATGTGGCTGATGAACGCAGATTCACCGCTCATCTCACAGGCAAAGACACCCCGCCGGAATCGGTTCTGATCAGATATGATCTCGACACAGAACAGCGCGAAGAACTCGGTCTGCTGCGTGGCGTAGATGGACAGCGCATCTTCGGGCTCGGCGGTGCCTGCACCGGTCAGAAAGACGGAAACATCTATTTCGTCGGCGCTGTTGAAGAAAAGAATCCCGACCGGGTTGCCAACAGAATAGATGGCAAATGGCCGTTCAGCCTGGGTCTGGTACGCTACACACCTAAAAAAGGAGCAATAAAATGATTAAAATATTTCATGAATCAAACCTGGATTTCACTAAAACCATGCAATTATGCCGAACATCGAAGGTCGGATCAAAACCTGCAGCCGCATGCGCCGGGTGGGGTCAACCGATTTACAGGTGGACGACAATTTTCAAGGTCGGCATTTTGCTAACCGTACTTCTTGTCACCGGAACATCTCTGGCTCAGAAATGGGTGAATCCTAAATTCGACGGCCACCGGCTGGACTACCGTGATCTCGGATATCCCGATGTAAATGCAGTACCGGCCGACAATTCACCTGTCACAGCGCTGCTGACATCCGAGGACGGCATGGTGTATGGAGCAACCAGCGGCAAAAGCGCATCATATCTTTTTCTCTATGACCGCGCCATCAACAAAGTACGGCCGCTGGGTCATATCGAAGAAAACAAAGGTGTCTATCACGCTCTGCTGCAGGATGCCGATGGTTCCCTGCTTATAGGCGGAGGACTCAACATGCTGGCTCCGGTCAAACTGACCCGGGATTTTCCGGGTGGTTTCCGGGCGATTGAAAAACAGCTGTGGAAAGATATTGCCGCTCCGTACGCAGATTATACAGGAGGACACCTTTACCGCTATGATCCCGTCTCCGGCAACAAAGGCGCCCGTCTGCCGGGTGAAGCCTGCCCGCTGGAGGATCTCGGCATACCGGTCAAAAACAACACTATATACGCCATGGCAATAGATAAAGCCGCGCGACAGCTGTACGGCATTACTTATCCTGACGCCCTGTTCTTTGTATGGGATCTGCGAAAAAACAAGCTGACGGAAAGCCTGCCGCTGCTTAAACGCAAGATCTATTCCGGTCCTGAACGTCAGTGGCGCAGCATTCCTCGTGCGTTGTTTGTTGATAAAGGCGTAGTGAATTCCTCAGGAGCAGAATCAAAAAAAACCGGCCGGATAACACGCATTTATACATCCGGTGAAGACGGGCGCATCGTTTACTACGATACGGAGAAAAAGAAAATTGTCGCTACAGGGATGCAGATTCCCGGAGAGTACTACGAAGCCTGGAACTATTACGGCTATCCGGTACTGGAAGCGTGGCAGGCGACGCCTGACGGGTCACTATACGGCGCCACTACCGATGGTTACCTTTTCCGACTGGACAAGTCACGTCAACAGCTGACCAACCTCGGAAAACCGCGCTTGTCCCGGCGTGTCCGCGGGATGTCGCTCGGCCACGACAACCGTCTCTACATGATCTGCGGTCAATTTGAAGAACCCTGCAAGCTGTTCAGTTACGGTCTGGACGGAAAAGAGGGTTTTCACGACTGGGGAGGAATAACCGTTGACCGCAGTCCGTACTACGCCAAGCGGGCATACCAGTTTGATGCCATAACAACGGGAATCGACGGAACCCTCTTCATGGGAGAAAGCGACCGCCGCGCCTGCCTGTATATGTTTATACCGGGAGCCGAACCTTTCACAGGCGGATTCAATCCGAAAAACCCGCGGGATAATCAGCACGAACACTAAACCAGCGGAGCCGCCTGTCTGCCGACAGGCAGGGAACCAAACTGAGCCTCTGTGATATGCAAATGGTCTCCTGAGTTTCTTGTTTTTTGCGACAGGAGTTGATTTTATAGCGACTAATGATGTAAGCAAAACTGCGATGCAAAGATCTTTGCGCCTTCGCGTCTTTGCGGGAGATAAACAACATGAACATCAATAGAAGAGATTTTGGGAAATTTGGAATAGCTGCGACAGCATTAACAGCAATGAACCCCTCCTTGATCCAGGCACAGGAAACGCCGGATTATGCGTAACTGGAGGAAATACCTCTGACAAACTATCCCCTGATACTTGCGGATGAAAGCGTATTCAGCTATAATTCTGCCTGATAAATATAAAATTCAGAAAGGGGATAGGATGAAACAAATTCTTTATACAGCCAGCCTCACGGTGCTGGCTGGTTTTCTAAGCGCCCAGGCGAAAGTTGCTCTCGCACCTGTATTTGCCGACAACATGGTTCTGCAACGCGGGAAACCTGCCGCCGTCTGGGGTACAGCTGATGCAGGCGAAAAGGTCAGTGTTTCATTTGCCGGGCAGACGGTTAAAGCCGAGGCTGATGAAAAAGGAGCCTGGAAGCTTCGCCTTCAGCCGCTGGACACCTCTAAAGAGAACCGCACCCTGACAGCAAGGGGCAGGGATAACACCATCACCGTAAAGAATGTACTTGTCGGCGAGGTCTGGCTCTGCAGCGGACAATCCAACATGGAGCAGCCTCTCTGGGGAAAACACCCGACTTTCCGCGATGAAAAGGGTGCCATGATGGCTTCGCTTGCCGACTACCCGCTTATCCGTTTTTCAAGGATGGGCAGATACGATTTTTCAACAAAACCCCGCACGGACTATCCTATGGAATGGAAAATCATGGGTCCGGACAATGTGGCAAAACTTTCCGCCGTCAGTTTTTACTACGGTGTCGAACTCCACCATGCTCTGGATATTCCTATAGGTCTGATTACCTCCCACTGGGGCGGCACACGCATTGAACCCTGGACACCGCCGTGCGGTTTCGCCTCGGTTCCATCTTTAAAGGGGATTTTTGAATCATTGTCCTCTTTAAAACCCAGGGATAAGCCTGAAAATGTCAAAAAACTTCGTCAACAGCCTACTGTTCTATACAATCGCATGATATATCCTTTTGTTCCCTACACCATGCGCGGTGCAATCTGGTATCAGGGTGAATCCAATCTACGTGACGGTGCGGTTTACTATGATAAGATGCAGGCTTTGCTGAACGGGTGGAAAGAGGTTTTTGAAAATCCTGAACTGAAATTCTACTTTGTACAGATCGCCCCGTATACATACGGCGGTGACCCGAAACGCCTGCCGAATTTCTGGGTGACTCAGCAGAAATTTGCTGATGACGAAAAGGATGCCGGCATGGCGATTATCACGGATGTCGCAAATCTCAAGGACATTCATCCCGGCGACAAGGAAACTGTCGGCCGTCGCCTGGCACTGCTGGCTCTCAACCGCGACTACGGCATGAAGCACATCAAAGCCGACTCTCCCACAATCAGGGAAGGCAGAGTTGAAAACGGCAAAGTTGTTCTCACCTTCAACAATGCGGAAGGCTGGTATACAAGGAAAAACAAGCCAGCCAGACACTTCGAGGTGGCCGGTGCTGACAGCAGTTTTGTTTCCGCTGAACTTGAGATTAAAGGTGCCCGGCTAATCGTCAGTTCCGACAAAGTTGCAGAGCCGAAGAAAGTGCGTTTCATGTGGAATCAGACCTGCGAATGCAACCTCTACAACGAGAGCTGCCTGGTTCCTAACGCTTTCAATATCGATGTGAAATAAAAAAGGGTATTTTCGAATCAGATAGAGATCAGGGAACTGGCGCTATTCTTTCTCATCATCAAGCCAGCCCTGATAAAGGCAGCGCCGCACTTTCTGTACAGAGGTTCTTTCCAGAGGCTCGCGTCTGACAACGATTTTTCTGGGGCGTTTATACGCGGCCAGTTTTTCACACTGTTTCATAAGTCTTTTTCTAACAAAATCCTCGACGCGGGCGGTATCAGCAGCATCCTCATCCAATTCCTGCTTCAGCAGATCTTCATCCGGAGCAACTATCACACCTATACGCTCTCCGGGATCGGATCCGACGCGATACCCCACAACTACAAGATCACTCAGCAGCGGATCCACTCCGATGACATTCTCCACCTCTTCCGGATAAATATTCTTGCCTTCGCGGTTGACGATCAGAGCTTTTCTGCGTCCGCATATTGAAATATAACCATTTGCATCTATACGGGCCATATCACCGGTTTTCAACCATTCCCCGTCAAAAGCATCGCGGGTGGCCTCTATATTTCTGTAGTATCCTTTCATGATCATAGGGCCCCGCACCTGAAGTTCACCGCTTCCGGTTTCATCCGGTTCCGCAATACGCACTTCAGCATTGGGCAGTTTTCTGCCGATAGTCCCGATATGCGGTTCCGTGAGCCTGGGAAAACAGACAACAGGGGAACACTCGGTAAGGCCATACCCCTCCACCAGCGGAATACCCAGAAGCTTGAACCCTCTGATGACATCCACAGGACAGGGGGCGCCGCCCACAATCATATAGCGCAGTCTTCCTCCCAGACCTTTGCGCACCTGGAATCCCAGAAGCCGTCCCATCCCTGTTTTCAGCATAAAACGCGGCAAGGCATGAGCCTGGAGACGCGAGAGAATTTTATAAAAAAGTTTTTCATACAGAAGCGGAACTCCCATCAGAATTGTGGGCTTCAGCTCTTTGATATCCTGAGCTAATGTGCGCAGGTTTTCAACAAAGCAGAGTCCGCTTGCATTCGCCACAGCTATTAAAAGATTTGCGGTAAATGAAAATGAATGGAATAAAGGAAGCACAACCAGAAAGTCATCTTTTTCATTCAGAACATTATCAACTGCCGCAAGAGAACCGCTTACATCACTGCAGAAGTTATTGTGCGTCAGCATAGCTCCTTTGGGATTGCCCATTGTACCGGAAGTATAGATAATCGATGCCACGTGGCCGCTTTCCGGTTTGTGATCGGCAAACCATGACAATCCGCTTCTTCCGGCAAGTTCTGATTTCAGACGGTTGTAACTGTGAAGGGGCAGACTGATATCGTCCGCCCCGACATCACCGGTTCCACCAGCTATAACCGCAGAATGGAGATCGGGGAGATCCTCATACATATCGCTGATTACAGGAATATGACGTTCATGCGCAATCAGCATCACAGACTGCGAATCTTTCAGAATGTAGGCTATTTCATCAGGTTGCAGTCGCGGGTCAACAGGAACAACAGGCACACCGCATCCGGCCAGGGCGAAATAACTTTCAATCCATTCAGGACAGTTATCCAGCATCAAAGCAACGTTGTTGTCAACCGGTCTGATACCGAGATCCGCGAAAGCTTCAGCCATCCGGGCAACATTATCATATAAAACGGCATAGCTTATACTTTTCCATTCTCCTGCCTGTTTATATCTGATTGCAATCCGTTCAGGAAGTTTATCGACGGCATTTTCCAGCAGATTTCTGAGTGTCATAATCTTCCTTTCGCATGAAAAACAAAATTTTCCGGCAGATCGCACATTGGTTTTTCCGGAAACAGCAAGGGTAAAAACAGGAGGACATAGAAAAAAAGTTCTCATACATCTCTGCCTGTCTTTATTCAACTGCCCGCCTGTGCATAACTGCGCAGCCAGACAGCTCTGCATTGTACGATAAGACGGCGCCTGTGCCAACCGATTTTTGAGATTGCCAATCCCCTGCGATTTATCTACACTTCTGGGAAGACGTAACACCAGAACGCTGTAAATGCACCCCCCCCCCGCAGAGCATAAAAAAAATAAAAACAAGTGAGGTGAATATTGACACTTCCTATCACAACTTACGGCAACAAAATTTTGAGGGAAAAAGCCACCCCTGTCATCGACATAAACGATGAAATCAGACAGCTTGTGGAAAACATGTTCGAAACCATGTATGCATCCAATGGTGTGGGACTGGCGGCGGAACAGGTAGGAAGAACCGAAAGCCTTTGTATAATCGACATACCGCCGGATGCGGAAAAAGAGAAATGTATAGAAAAAACCGTTTCGGCGGGAATGCCTCTTGTTTTGATCAATCCGCAGATAATAGCTTCTGAAGGCGAGCAGCGCGATGAGGAGGGATGCCTCAGCTTTCCGCAGATCGGTGTTCAGATCACCCGGGCTGATCAGGTAACCGTATCATTCACCGATCTTGAAGGTATACGTAAAACCGTCAGTGCCTGCGGCCTTCTCGCGCGCGCAGTTCAACATGAACTCGATCATCTTGACGGCGTACTGCTGGTGGACAGAATGAATTCCGTACAGAAACTCGCGGTTTCCGGCAAACTCAAACGCCTGCAGAAAGAGAATAACAGATAGCGGCAAGCGGAGCGTAAACTGTAAATATTTTCTGTCCGCCAAGTCCACCTAAAAACACCGTTTAAATTATACCGGTGTTTTTTTACCCTCTGCTCCAGGCTCTATATTTTATTTGAGCAGTTTCACAAAGCGTTCATAGGCACTGTTCCAGGCCTCTGTGTTCTGCGGTTCGTATTTTCTGATGGAAAACGCTTTTCTGATATACGGCATCGCTTTTTTAAGGGAAGGAACGACACCCGCACCGACAGACTGCACCATGATGTTACCGACAGCCGTAGCTTCTTTCGGTCCCGCCATTACCGGAATTCCTGTGGAATCGGCTGTAAACTGATTGAGCAGTTCGTTATTGCTGCCGCCGCCGACGATATGGACAACATCGGTTGCGGTGTCGGTTACAGCGTTTATCTGTTCATTAACATTGCGGTATTTAAGGGCAAGACTCTCATAAACGCAACGCAGTATTTCTCCACGTCCTCTGAGGGCAGTCTGTCCGGTTTCCGCGACATAACCGAGAACAGCCTGTTCCATATCGGACGGATTGTAAAAACGTGAATCATCCGGATCTATAAACGCTGTAAAAGATTTCGCTGCCGGAGTAATGGTATCAACCTCCTGCCAGCTCATGCGCTGGCCGTCCGCTATCTCCCATATACGCAGTAACTCCTGAACAATCCAGGTGCCCATACAGTTCTTGAGAAAGCGCACATTGCCGACGCCTCCTTCATTGCTTAAACCTTTCGCCATGGCATCAGCGGATGTAATCGGCTTGGGGATTAACTTGCCGACCAGCGACCAGGTACCCGAACTGATTATCAGGGCCTTTTTTGCATTCTTCACAGGAGCCGCCGCGAAAGCGCTGGCGGTATCATGCGAACCTACGGATATAAGATCAACCTCATTCAGTCCGCAGACCTTGGCCAGCCCCGGCTGCAACCGCGCGATCTTCACTCCGGGTTTAACGATTTCAGGCATAATTTTACGGGGAATTTTCAATGCTTTGAGCATCTCCCGGCTCCACCTGCGGCGTTTCGCATCCATCAGCTGGGTTACACTGGCAAAGGTGGAGTCAACGCAGGTGCATCCCCCGAGATAATAGTAGAACAGAGCCGGAACAGGCAGATACATACCGGCGCGTTTCAGCAGTTCAGGACGCCGGGTTGCAACCCACAACAGCTGATTGGATATATTGAAGGGCTGGAAATGGTTACCGGTAATCTCATATACACGTTCCGCATCCACGCGTTCCTTAACCTCGTCACACATGGTGTCGAGGCGGTGATCCCGATAGCAGTACATCTTGCCGAGAGCATCGCCATCCGGTGTCAGAAGCTGTCCGTCCGCCCCCCAGGTGTCTATACCTATACCGTCAAGCGTTCCGTCAAATTCGCGTGATGCCGCCTGAAGTCCCTTGACAATATTCTGATAGATAAATGTATCATCCCAGAAAGTGCGTTCCGAAACCTCGCCGTTACGATCCGGCAGAAAACAGGTTGAACCTTCATAAGCAAAGCGATGAACCTCTTGCATACGGAAACCGTCATCTTCAAAGATTCCGACAAAACATTTTCCGCCCGAAGCGCCTAAATCAACTGCAAACAACTTCTTCATAATATTTCCTTTTAACATTTTATAAAACAGGCCCTTCACCGAAGGGCAGATTTGCGGTATCGGCGTCATCCCGCCATAGCTTGCGGAACGACGCCGGATGACATCACCGGCCAATTCGGCAGGTGAGGTCACCTGTCCTACAGCTGCGGCGATTAAAACCAAATCAGCCAACAAATAGATTCGTCAACGTATATCGTGTTCGTTACGTCTAATTGCTATCGGAAGCAGCTTTGGTTCGCATGTCAATTATCCGGAGTTCTATTTCCGGGCAACCGCGAAAATCATTCTGAACGAGTTCAAAAACCATATCCACGCAGTCGCCTTTCTTCAAATCATCCGTCAGATCACCGCTTTTAAACCATACCGCCCTGACAGACATTTCCGATACGGTTTTTATTACAAACTGCATATGATCGGCAGATGCCCCCATAGTACGCACATTCTCCAGCGTTACATCACGCAAAGCCCATCTGGGCATTCGGTTTTTCAGACCGAAAGGCGCCAGCTTCCGGATATGGCCCGCCATTTCATACGTGATCTGATGCGGATCCAACCAGGCTTCGAAACTGAGAGGCGTAGCAGCTTTTTGTCCTGCAACCTGAGCGGCACAGGAATCAATGAAGAGTTTTTTAAATCTTTCAAAGAACCGTGGCCTTAGCTGGAATCCCGCGGCCTTAGCATGTCCGCCAAAGCCATCAAGAACTTCAGAGCATGCGGACAATGTCTCGAGCGCGTGATGCTGTGAACCGGCACGCACAGAGCCCCTTCCGCCGCCGTCACTGTCGAAAACAATAACAGCAGCCGGACATCCTGTCTCTTCACAAAGCTGGGAAGCCACGATACCGGCAACTCCGGGATGCCATCCGTCGCTCTCACCGCAGGATTTACCGTAACCGCCTACAACCACAGCCGGACTTTCAAATTTTCCCGCATCAAGGCCGCACTGCTCGCGGGCAAGTTTCAGAATGCGGTTCTGCACACCGCGGCGCTCACCGTTGAATCCTTCAAGTTCCGCGGCCAGTTCCCGGGCCCTGTCAGGATCATCGGTCATTAAAAGCTCATATGCCACCATAGCCGAAGCCATACGCCCGGATGCGTTGATGCGCGGTCCGAGAACAAAGCCGAATGTATAGGCATCGGGTGTTTCCTGCGGACGTGTCAGGGCACGGTTCAGAAGCGCGTGCAGCCCTTTACCGGCAAAATTTTTCCAGAGCTTCATAGCGCTTGAAGCAAAAAGACGGTTTTCTCCTTGAAGTGGAACAATATCGGCTACTGTTGCCAGGCCGGCGGCCACCACAAGCTGCCCGGCAAGCCCTTTATCGGTTTCCACCCCATTCTGCTGCGCATGCTGAACCAGGGCATGAGCAACCTTGAAGGCCACTCCCGCACCGCAGAGATATTCCGCACCGGCAGACGCACCGCAATGCGGATTTACAACGGCGACAGCTTCCGGCAGCTTTTCTCCGCACTCATGATGATCGGTGATAACAACATCTATCGACTGATCTTTGAGGTATCTGACTTCATGAACTGACCCTATACCGCAATCGACAGTGATAAGCAGCCCCGGTTTTTCCGGGGTCTCATTCAGACAGCGTTCAATTGCCGGCATTGTGAGTCCGTAGCCCTCAGGTTCGCGCAGGGGCAGAAACACACTGTTTTCAGCACCCACGGCGGAGAGCGCTTTATCGAGGATAACCGCTGCGCAGACCCCGTCAACATCGAAATCGCCGAATACGACTATATGCTCACCACGCTGCACCGCCTGCCAGATACGCGAAACCGCCGCATCCACTCCGGGAAAATCAGATGGAGCCCCTAGATCACGTTTTATTTCGGGTGTAAGAAAACTGCGTGCATCTGCTTTGGAGGATATACCGCGAGACACCAGCACCTGCGCGATAATCTCCGGCAGTTCCAGTTCCCGGCTTAACTTCAGGACGGCAGACCTGTCACCCTTTTCTTTTTCAACCCATTCATATCTTGCCTGCATAAAATGTATCCGTCCCGCAAACCGGCGCAGTCCGACCACGCAATATTTCCTCAGACCTGTAATCACCGTCTGAACTGCAACTTTTATTCATCATATAATACGAAATTTTGAATATCTGTAAAAGAATAATAAATCCAACACCCCCACATTGCTCATAATTCATAATTAATGACAATCTTATGATATTACGTCTGTACATGCTTTGCCATAAAAAATCCGGAACCGGGAATTCCCGGTTCCGGTACATGACAGGAGTGTCTATGTTATGATATGTGTAGTGTTATGTGTGTTGTTATGAAAAATCCGTTTTAAAAAGGCCGGGATCGTTTTACCGACCCCGGCACTGCATGACAGGAGTGGTCTGTACTATTTTGTTATGTGTGTTGTTTATGTGTAGTGTTATGTGTGTTGTTATGAAACATTTAAACTTACAAAAATCGTCGCATTTCCGGCTTTGACTCTCAAAAGAATGTAACCTTCTTTCGAATCTTTCACCGCTGCCTCAAAATCCTCAATTGTTTCAACCTCCTTGCGGTTGACTTCCAGTATCAGCATTCCCGGTTTTATGCCTTTCTCAGCGGCATCTGATCCGGGGATCACATTTGTGACAACCAGACCCGTCTCTTTTTTGTATCCGAGCTGTGCGGCTATATCCTTGCTGAGAGGCTGCAACTCAAATCCCAGGTTCTCAAGAACCGCTTCTGTCTCCTCCCGCGTCTGCTGCTCATCAGGAAGCAGACCGACCTTGATTGTCACTGTTTTGCGCTTTCCGTTACGCACAATTGTAAACTCTGCTTCCCTATTAAGCATAATGTGTGCCACATCGCGGCGGAAACTTGCATTATTTATTACTTTCTTTCCTTCGAGCTCAATTATTATGTCGCCGCTCTTCACTCCCGCTTTATCGGCAGGTCCGTCTTCCAGCACATCCGCCACCAGAATACCGCTGGCTTCATCATGTCCGAACTGGGCTGCCATCGCCTCTGTAACCTCACCGGGATTCAGATAAACACCGATATAACCTCTTTTAACATAACCATTTGAAACAAGCTGATCTTTTATGCTAAGAGCCATGTCAATGGGGACAGCAAACCCAATTCCCATATAGCCGCCACTCTGGCTGTATATAGCTGTATTGATTCCTACAACCTCGCCATCCACGTTCAGGAGAGGGCCGCCGGAGTTACCCGGATTAATAGCTGCATCTGTCTGTATAAAGTCTTCGTAATCGGTAATTCCGATATTGGTGCGTCCTTTAGCACTCACTACGCCCACTGTAAGTGTCTTATTGAGTCCAAAAGGAGTACCTATAGCTATAACCCATTCACCAATTTCCAGTTTATCAACATCACCGGGATTCAGATAGGGGAGGTCATCATCGGCTTCAATTTTAATCAATGCCACTTCTGTCCGTGAATCAGCACCTATGCGCTTCGCATCGAATTCGCGTCCATCCGCCAGCTTGACCGTAATTTTATCCATATCGCCGACAACGTGTGTATTCGTCAGTATATATCCATCTTTGCTTATGAGAAAACCTGAACCCTGCCCCCGCTGTTTATATGTCTGGGCACCGCCTCTGCGGTTGTAAGGATTAGAATGACGCCTTGGAAATTTCTGTCCGAAAAAATCAAACAAATCTCCGTATCTCTGCAATCCGCCGACTTCAACTTCTTTTTCGACTTTGATATACACCACTGCATCGGTGGCTTCTCCGGCCACCTCTGAAAAACCGCGCCTGATATCTATACCTGCCGCATGGGCATTGATCAATCCGAGTGTTGAAACAGCCACTCCCGCCAATATAAACGCAATACGTTTTGTAAATCTTATGTCACTCATTGTCACCTCCATATTAAATTCCTGCTGTGTAATCGTTCTTCCGGCTATTCTACGCCTGCATCCGTGTGTTTTTCCAACGACACACCTTGCCGGTCTGTAGCAATACGGGAGTACTTTCCTGTGAATTGCAATGTCCGGCAAAACTGGCCATAGCATCATTCAGAAGACAGCATCCCTAGTTCATTGGCCCGGCTGAGTGAACAATGCTATGGCCAAACGGACCTGTTTATTCAATCATTTGCTGTCTCTCAGCCAGCGGGTTTGTATTCAGCTTATGGCGTGCCAAGCCGTTTTCATTTCACGGATACTTCATGAAAAGGAATGGTATCCGCTATGCCGACACTGGAGAAAAGATGAGATTTGATTTGTATAAAGCTTTGTTATATATACAGTTACACATAAAAGTGAAATGATTTATATTATCAGAACAAGAACCCTTATTAATATATCTGAGTTTACGGGACATGTTGTCAAAAAATTGTGTCAGAGTGTCGCGGATACTTTCGCGCGCGGCGCAAGCATCCTGTATGCTTCTTCATCAAGGCTTAGGCGCACAGATCCCGTAATATCAGGGCGCCGGGGTCGATGCCTCTTCCGAATCCCGAGGCTGTTCAAGCTCATTCAGGCGGGCTTCGAGAGCCATAACTTTCTTCCTGAGCTTTTCAACTGTTCGGGGCAGCAGCTTAGCGGCTGCGAATTCACGTCGTGAGACAGCCGGCAGACCCAGATAGTATTCGCCTTCGGGCAAATCTTTTGTCAGTCCGCTGGCAGGTCCCACCTGTCCACGGTCACCGACCTTCAGATGACCGGCAATCCCGGCCTGCGCCCATATTATACAACCTGAACCGATTTTGGTGCTGCCTGCCACACCGGCCTGAGCAATGATGCCGCTGTAGTCACCGACCTGCACATTATGGCCTATCTGCACCAGATTATCGATTTTAGTGCTGTTGCCGATAAGGGTTCGTCCGACACGTGCCCGGTCAACTGTGGTGTTACTTCCGATTTCAACGTCGTTGCCGAGTTCGACAATACCTATCTGGGGGATTTTTTCTATTGTAATATTTCCATCCGCACTGATTACGGGATTATACCCGTATCCGTCACTGCCTATTCTCACGCCGGAGTGCAGAATCACACGATCACCGAGCAGACATCCCTCGCGAATTGTAACCTGCGGATAGATATGGCAGTTGCGGCCCAGAACAACGCGCTGTCCTACAAACACCTGCGCCTCAATCACAGAACCGGCTCCTATTTCCGCTCCCTTTTCAATAACAGTCCAGGGCCCGACATACACATCGTCACCGATAAACACATCCTCACCGATAACTGCGGTCGGGTGGATTCCAGGCTCATGGACAACCGGAGGCGGAGCGAAAAACGCGGAAACTTTCATAAAACCGTCGCTGGGATCGGCAACCTTTATAACAGCCGGAGCGGGACAGTCGCCTTCCCAGTCTGCCGGAACAATCACCGCACTGGCTTGTGTTTTCTCCAGCTGTGCCGCGTATCTTTTTTCTCTGAAAAAGGAAATATCCCCTTCGCGTGCCTCGTTAAGATCAGCTATGTTCCTTATATCCACGGATTCATTCCCGGCAAGCACACCGCCGATATGGTCTGCGATATTTCTGACGTTCATCACTTATCCTTTTATACCTGCGTACAGCAAAAAATACGCGCCCCTCTCCGAGAGGCGCATTCTGCAAGCCTGAAATAAAGCAACACAGCGCCCGATATCAAAAAAAACGGTGTATTCCGAAACACGTCTTGCGTATGCCGGCTTAAACGTAATGCGAAAACTGCTTCCCGCCGGAAGAGCGCATACGAGAGATATCGGTTTGCGGGCTCTCTGAACCCGCATCCGCTTATTCTTTCTCCGCCTCTTTCTGCTTCTCAGCCTGCTTACGCACTGCGGGATCAACTCCCATGCGTTTCAGAACATCATCTGTGACATCCAGTTCGGGATTGAAGTAAGCCATGGTGGTGCTGTCCAGCACCATATCATACTTCTTCTCTTCCGCGAATTTGGTCAGGATCTCGCGTATATCGCCTGTAACCTGACGAAGGAGGCGCGCATCAAGATCTCCGAGTTCACCCTGCAGATTTTTCATCTCATCACGAAGATCTCTATCCGCCTGAGCCAAGACTTCACGATGTTTCATAGCTTTATCTTCAGCTTCAGCCCTGGCTTTATCGTTTAATGCGGGATTACGGGCCTCTTTGACAACCTTTTCATAATCAGCACGCAACTCTTCAAATCTGTCGCGTTGTTTATCGAGTTTTGCCTGGAATTCCTTCTCCGTCTCCTCCATGAGTTTGCGGTCGCGCTCACGGCTAGGATGATAACGGACAAGATCGACCATATTAACAACTGCGGTTTTTTCTGCAGCAGTTAAAACTCCGGCGGTTAAAACCGCCGCCAATACTAAAAGTATTCTTTTCATATCATCAACTTTCTTTTTTCATTCTTATCGCTTACGCACATTGTTTTGTTTCAGTCCTTTTGCCTGCCTGCCTGTCAGGCAGGCGCAGACAGGCGGCTGAAAGCAGCTTCGGCTTATTCAAATCCGATGGAAAACGAAAACATTTCATCGTCTGTATAACTGTCATCTTCGGAGATGCTTTCAGCAAAATCGAATCTGATGGGGAACCCGGGGATATCGATGCGGAAACCTATACCGGCAGCAGCGGCGATATCGGAAAACTCGGGATCAAAATGGTCCTCTCCGACCGACCCCACGTCAACAAAAGTTGCGAAACGCAAGGCTTTGAACACCGGAATGGTATATTCCGCGGAAACCAGAGCAAGCGTCTGGCCGCCTATGGGAGCATGCGTCTTTTCATTATCTTTAAACGCCTTGGGGCCGACATCGCGATACTCGAAGCCTCGGATAGAACGGGGACCGCCAGCAAAAAGTTTTTCATAAATCGGAACGTCTCCGCTATAGGCCTCAACCGTCTGAAAGCGCCCGCGCAGACTCAGCACATGTTTGAACCATGGCATGGGATACCAGCGGCGGTAAGCGGCACCCATAGAGTACACCTCGTTGTCGCCTATGCCACTCTCGGTGGCCTCGCCGAACACCGTGGTTTTGTATCCGCGGGTCGGAACAAAGGGATGATCACGGGTATCATGTGCCCAATAGAGACGAACAACACTGTTAAGCGCATCGCCGTATTCATCCTCCATATAGCCGAAATAGCCGTCATCGCCATTATAGCTGGCCGGAACAATATCGTTCCCCTTCTCGTCATAATCAAAGCCGGAGTCCACATCCTCCATCTCAACCAGTTCAAGAGTATAGCGAACACCGAAACGGCCGAATTTAATCGGATAGGACAGCCCGACGGAAGCCCCGCTACGGATCAGGTCATATTCGTCATACCAGCGCATCCTGCGATAGCCTTCAACCGTAAGTGCGATAGGCCTGTCCAGAAACCAAGGTTCCGTGACAGAAGCTTCAACCGTCTGCCTGCGCGAACCAACTTCCACCCCCAGACGGGCCTTCTGTCCGCCGCCTGTGAAATTCGGCCAATTAAGGATGTCAAAGTTACTCTGTGAGACCTCGGCAAAGCCGACCAGGTTATCGATACTTGAAAAACCCGCACCGACCATGAAATTTCCCGTACGCTGTTCTTCAACCTCGTAAACAAGGTTACGTGATCCTGCCTTGTCTGTCTTTTCAGAATAATTGCGGACCTGTTTAAAATAACCCAGATTCGTCAGGCGGTTTTCGCTGCGCTTGACAGCAACCCCGTCCATAACCTCACCGGGGTTAACCATGATTTCACGGCGTATCACTTTGTCTTTCGTTTTATTATTGCCGCGTATAAGTATGTTGTTGATATAAACCAGAGAACCTTCCGTCACGTTGAAAGTGACAACCAGACGTCCGGGCTTGCCTTCAACAGGCTCTTTCACAGCGCGCACATTTGTATCGATATAACCGCGGGCTGTATAATAATCACGCACACTTCGGGCTGCGGCCTCTATTGCCTCCAGACTGGCCACATCATCCGGTTTCAGGGTAATTTCGGCTTCAACCGCATCTTCAGGGAATAGTTTAACACCTTTAACCGCGGTTGATTCCACCGTGTAGATGTCACCTTCTGTGACCGAAAAAACCATAGCGGCCTCGTCTTCATCCACCATTTCCTTGACAGGAGTGGAAACCTGGGCATCCAGATACCCGCGGTTGTGGTAAACTTTTTCAGCTTCCAAGCGGGCATCCTCCAGATCCTGCGCTGACACCGGTGTATCCGTAAACCACCCGCGGGGATCGTACCAGGGACGCTGACCGAAAGAGGAGCGCAGCTCGCTGGATTCAATCGACAGATTACCGGAAAAACGGAACTCCTTGATTTTAACCCTCTGCCCCTCATCAATGGTCAGAATTACGTTGGCCGCGCCTGCTCCGTCTTCAATGGGATCAATCTTCACTCCTATTCTGACGTCAGAGAAAAACTTTTTGATGTAGGCCTCTCGTATGGCGGCAACCTTTTCAGACATCACCGGCTCATCGATATAATCACCGCTTTCCATATCCGCGAGTTTGCGTATTTTACGCTCGCTGAAATAATCCGCGCCTTTGACAGTCAGGGGTTCCTGGAAACGATACCGGCGGCGAACAACATACACCACGCGTACACCGTCATCCACCTTTTCCAGCTCAACTCCGGCATAGCCGAAACGTCCCGTATCAAGAAGAGCGCGTACATCTTTTGACATCGCCTCCTGTGAAATCTCGGAACCGGGCTTGACACTGCAGAATGTCAGAACATCCGATGCATCAGTACCGATTTTATCAATCACCCTGACAGTGACATCTTTAACTGTGTTTTTAGCTCCCATCGCCATGGAAGAGACAAAAACCGACATAACCAACAGCAAACGCAATGATTTATGCATCTAAAACTCCTGAATCTTTCAATTAACAAAATGTTTCTTAATTAAAGCGTATTTTGAATGTGAACTCAAGCACCGATACGCATGCAACAAGGAAATATTACAGATGATTTATCCGCAGTCCGCATCTCCTCAGGGCGCAGGGAGGGGCACTCTCTCACCCTGTCCCGAGTCACATAAATGCGCTATTGTTGTCCTGTTCGAAATTTACTATAATCAGTGCCCTGATTTTAACAGGAAAAGGCGCCGGAGAAAAAAGTGCGCCGCAAATTCAGGGAATTATTATGCAGAATGCTACAGCAAAGATTATCGGTGTCGGCAAGGCCGTGCCGGAAAAACGCCTGACCAACTTTGATCTTGAAAAAATGGTTGATACTTCAGATGAATGGATTTCCAAACGCGTCGGCATCAAAGAACGCCGGATTGCCGGGGAGAATGAATACAATTCTTCTTTCGCAAGCGCAGCCGCCAGAAACGCTCTGGAGATGTCCGGACTGGCACCGGAGGAAATTGACCTCATTATTGTTGGCACCACTACAGGTGACACATCCTATCCGTCGGTTGCCTGTATTGTGCAGGACAATATAGGTGCGGTCAATGCAGGCGTGATGGATGTAGGAGCAGCCTGCACCGGCTTTATATACGGAGCCAGCGTTGCATGGTCCATGATAAAATCCGGACTTATGAAAAACATTCTTGTAATCGCATCGGAAGTCAATTCCACTCTGGTTGACTGGAAAGACAGGGATACCTGCGTTCTCTTCGGCGACGGAGCCGGCGCAGCGGTATTCACGGCGTCAGAAGATGAGAAAGACGGCGTACTTTCCATGGAGCTGGGTGGAGACGGTTCTCTGCAGAATCTGCTGGTTCTTCCCAACAGCGGCAGCCGGAAATATACCGAAGAAGACGGGTCACCAACTCCGCGCGCAATCAGGATGGTCGGTAATGAAACCTTTAAAAATGCGGTGCGCCGTATGTACGAAGCTGCTCTGAAAGTTCTCGATAAAGCTGGACAGACCAATCAGGATGTTGATCTGCTGATTCCTCACCAGGCGAACATACGTATTATCGACGCAGTCACAAAACGCCTCAAGCTGAAAAAAGAACAGGTTTTCATCAATATTGAAAAATACGGCAACACATCCGCCGCAACCATTCCTATCGCATTGTGTGAGGCAGTGGAGGAGGGTCGTATCAGAAAAGGCGGTCTGCTTGTAATCGACGCTTTCGGAGCTGGCCTGACATGGGGTGCAATGGCCATCCGCTGGACGATGTAGGCCCTGCCTGCCGGATAAAGACAAATATGCTGGTCTTCAGCGAATTTGTTACCGCTGATAAAATTGCAGAGACGGCGGCGGATACCCTCAGCTTATTATTCTGCAAAGGTTCAACGCACCCGGAGATATATGTCCGGGTCGGCCTTATATGCGACCCGTCTTCATGCCGTTTGCGGCATTACACCGTGGCATGGCAGGGTCGCACATTTATAAGCGCAGGCGGGATCGATCTGCGCACTTCAAATGCTCCATGCCTTCGGCATCAGGAAAAACCACAGCCTTTTCAGACAAGCCCGCGTTTAATCAGCTCCTCAGCGATCTGCACGGCATTCTGCGCAGCACCCTTGCGGATGTTGTCGCCGCAGCACCACAGAGCCAATCCGTTTTCAAGGCTGGGATCACTGCGTACACGGCCTACGCTCACATCATCTTCACCTCCGGTAAAGAGAGGCATCGGATACTGAGCTGCGGCCAGATCGTCAAGCACTTTAACTCCCGCCGTTTGAGAGAGTATTTCACGAGCCCGCTCAGGGCTAAGTTTCTGTTCAAAACTTGCATGAACTGCAACTGAATGGGCATAAAAAACGGGAACACGCGCGCAGGTACAGGTAATACGCAGGTCCGGATTACCGAGAATCTTGCGCGATTCAAAAGTCATTTTCGCTTCTTCACTGGTGAACCCGGGCATTTCGGGTTTCGGTCCGCCTATTTGCGGAAGAACATTAAACGCTATCTGATAGGGATATGCCCGGGGCTCAGACTTACGGCCCTCCGCATAATCGCGAACCTGCTGTTCCAGCTCTTCAATAGCGCCGCGTCCGCTGCCGCTGACCGACTGGTATGTAACCGCGGTCATGTGTCTGAGCGGCACCTCCTTGTGCAGCGGCGCAATTCCCATAAGAGTAATGATAGTGCTGCAATTCGGATTGGCGATAAATCCCCGGTGTTTATCCAGCGCGTCAGGGTTGATCTCCGGAATAACCAGCGGAACTCTGTCATCCATACGGAAGTCATCACCGTTGTCAATAACGATACATCCGCGCCTGACCGCTTCCCATCCCAGCTGCATGGATGCACCTTTGGCTCCTTCAGTTCCGGCAAAAAGCACTATGTCAAGTCCTTCAAAAGCCTCGGGACATGCCACTTCAACATGAAATGTCTCTCCGGCTATCTCTTCATCACGTTCACGGGTTGCCAGAACCCTGATTTCCTCTGCCGGAAATTCACGCTGACGCAAAATTCTGATCATCTCGGTGCCGACAGCCCCGATTCCCACTAAACCTATCTTATACTTTTTCATCCTGAATTCCTGCTTTTTTTACTTCCTGAACAGCCTGGAATATACAGAAGTATAGATAAAAACACAAGCTTGAGGATTGCGGATCAGAAAAAACTTTACCGGTAATCCTCTTCTTGCATAGCTGAATCAGCTCGGCTAATATATCGGGAAACAGGCGGAAACGGATGCGGTATCCGTTTGAATGTTACAGGGAAAGCACAACTTATGGATATCACATCATTAACCAATCCCAAGATCAAACATGCTGTAAAACTGCGGCAGCGCCCGCACCGCGACGAATCCGGCCAGATGCTGATAGAAGGATACCGTGAATGCCGCCGGGCCCTTGATTACGGCTGCATACCGGAAATTCTCTTTTACTGTGAACTGCTGTATCTGAAAAACCTGAACGAACCGGCACTGGTGGATGAGTGTCGCAAAAAAGGCGCACTGTGTCTGTCGTGCACTGTTCCGGTTTTTGAAAAAATTGCTTATCGTGAACGCCCTGAAGGTTTGTTGATGGTGGCACCACAGCTCAGAACATCCCTGGCTGATCTCAGGCTGCCGGGAAATGCGCTGATTGTAGTAGCGGAATCAATAGAGAAACCCGGCAACCTCGGCACTGTGCTGCGATCCGCTGATGCCGCCGGTGTGAATGCGGTAATCGTCTGTGATCGCTGCACCGACATCCACAATCCCAATGTTGTACGAGCCTCAACAGGCACAATTTTTTCCGTTCCTGTAATAGAAACAACCAGCAGCGAAGCACTTGCGTTCCTGAAAAAACATAAATTCCATATACTGGCGGCAACTCCGCACGCCGAACACCTGCATTCCGGTGTTGATCTTACGCGGAATACCGCCATTGCTCTCGGGACAGAACAATACGGACTGACGGAAAAATGGATGAACCAAGCCGACCTGCGAGTACGTATTCCCATGCTGGGGCTTGCCGACTCGCTGAATGTCGCCTCAGCTGCCACTATCCTGCTGTTTGAAGCTGTTCGTCAGCGTATCAGCAGCGGCGCCATAGCTGTTCCGGAAGCTGAACCCTGGCATGGAGAAGCGGAGTATGACGCGTAATAGGGAGCGCCCCAACCCCTTCAACTCCCCAACCCCTAAACAACATGCAAATTATCTTCACATCAATTCTTCCTATCTGTTTCATCATAGCTCTCGGAACCATTCTGATTGCGAAAGATTTTCTGCCGAAATCTTTTTTTCTACAGTTGAACCGCCTGGGCTTTTACATTCTGCTTCCGGCTCTGATTTCCTATAAAATTGCTACCGCAGATGCGCATTCCATTGCGCCGGGGCTGCATATAGGATGTCTGTTATGTGTCTGTTCACTGATTATAAGCTTCATCGCGTGGGCATGGTCTGAATTAAGCCACCAGCCGAATGCATCGGCACGCTCTCTGATGCAAGCCGCGATGCGCGGAAATCTGGCCTATTCGGGCCTTCCCATTATCCTATTTACTTTCGGAGCTGATTCTGAAATGGCGGAACTCGCCGTGATTGCATTCATACCCGCTATTCCCTTCTACAATTTACTTGCGGTGATTATCCTCACTCCGCCGGAGGGTTCCTCCCTGAAAACACGTCTTAAAAAAACCATCACAGGGACTCTCAGCAATCCTTTGATTATTGCCTGTGCAGTCGGACTGGCTGTTATGCTTACAGAATTGAATATCCCTGCGTCTGTCCTGCGGGCGGTCAAAACTCTCGGGCAGGCGGCCCTGCCGTGCGCTATCCTCTCTCTCGGAGCCGGCCTTTCTTTTGATACAATGCGCCTCCGTCTGAAACCAGCCATTGCCGCTTCTTTTCTCAAGCTGCTTGTCATGCCCCTGATAGGCTATTTTATAGCCCGTGTTTCCGGCATTGACAACAAAGACATTCTGCTGATATCCCTGATATATCTGGCGTCGCCTACTGCGGTGACTTCCTATGTTATGGCGGAACAGATGAAGGCCGACAAGGAACTGGCCGCCTCCGCAGTAACTCTCAGCACTCTATTCGCCATGCCTGTCCTGGCGTTTGTGCTGCTGGTGTTCGGGTAAACGAGTGAAGGGTGTTTTTGCCACGCGGAATGCGGCTCGGTTAAGCCAGCTGTCTTTGATTTCATCAACTGCGCAAGCGGCACGGAAAAACGGCAACCACACAACTCACGCACTTCTTCTTACTCCGTATCGAGGATATTCGCGCGGTGCTTGTCCGCTCTCCAGGCAATTCTGACCAGCCAGCAGGTTGCAGCAAAAACTGCCAGCAGGCTGATACGCGTTGCAAGCACCCAGTAGAAGGTATCCCCTTCATACAGCCGCTGCCACACGCCGTCAACCTGCCTGATCATCAGGATTTTCTGCCAGCCTTCGCTCAGAAACCAGCTGCTGAGAATTATGAAGAGAAACACCGGAGTACACCAGCGCATCACGAATTTCAGAAAAAGCGGCAGACGCATACGGGCGTTGCTGTGTAGCTCCTTCCACCCCTTATCAATGCCGAAGAAGCAGGTGAAAACAATTACCTCGATAAAACCGAAGAGCGGAAGCCCCAGCTCGCTGAACCAGAAATCCATTTCACCCAACACCCCCTTACCGAATATTGTCAGGTTGGCAAAAACAAATGTAAGCGCCCCGAGCACAATCACGCAGCGTTTGCGATTGAAGCCGAATTCATCCTGTAGGAAAGAAAGTGCCGGCTGTATAATTGAGACAGAGCTGGTGCAGCCAGCGATAAACAGAAGAAAAAACCAGGCAAAACCTATCAGCGGTCCGCCAGCCATCGACTTAAAGATCAGCGGTGTGGTTTTAAAAGCCAGGTCGAAAATATTTCCGGCCACAGCCTCTGTCTCGACCGGTCCGAAAAAGACAACAGCTGCGGGAATCACAATAGATGCCCCGAGAACAAGCTCAGCAAACTCATTGAGAAATGCGGAAGTGGTTGAAGATGTCAGCACATCATCCGTGCGCTTCATATAGGATGCGTATGTCAGCAGCGTACCGATTCCCACTGAAATGGAGAAAAAAACCTGCCCTGCGGCAGCAAGCCACACCTTGGAGGATTTAAGCGCGGAAAAATCCGGATTCCACAAAAACCCGAGACCTTCGCTTACCGTCCACTCCGGATTGACAGGTGATCCCAGGGTAAACACACGGACAGCGAGAATTACCGCCATAAAAAAAAGCAGCGGCATAGCAATCTTGCAGAAACGTTCAATCCCGTTGCTTATACCCCTGTAAAGAATCGAAAAGTTTACAGTAAACGTAACAAGGAAAAAACTGTAAACAGGCCACCTGCTGTTAAAATATTGGCCGTCTCCGGCCTTATAACTGTCAAGAAACACTCCCATTTCCGCGGGCGACGTGATGTTGCTGTATTTCCCTGTGACTGCGAATATACTGTAAGCCAGCGTCCAGGACTCTATATAGACATAATAAAAAAATATCCCCAGACCACCGACAATCCCCATCACACCCAGATACTTGATCCAGGGTTTTTTATGTCCGGTCAGCACATCAAAAACACCGGGTGCAGAACCATGACCGTAAGAGCCTCCCAGCCGGCCCATACTCCATTCCATCCAGCAAAGCGGCAGAGCAATGAAAAGAAGAGCAAAAAAGTACGGAATCATAAAAGCGCCGCCGCCATTCTGCGCGGCCACTCCCGGAAACCGGAGGAAATTTCCTAGACCGACGGCACTGCCGGCTGCCGCCAGAACAACACCTATCTTACTCGCCCAGACTTCCCTTTTCTGATCCGCCATCGAAAAAACTTCCTTTCCACCTGCCCCTCAGCCAAGGCTTCGGCAAACAAGTCCCATTGCGTCTTTCACATACTTGATAGCGCAAAACGTAGGATTCATAGGTGTAGCAATAATTCATCCATACGCCCTACGGCAATATTATGATGCACACCCTGAGTTTCCCCCATTCCAAAGCTGCAGAAACATGTCTGCATGCCGGCGGTATTGCCTGACTTCAGATCTGTAACGTGGTCGCCTATCATCCAGTCGTATTCATCCAGAACAACTCCCATATTTTCTGCGGCCAGATACAGCGGCGAGGGATCGGGTTTAAGCTTTTCGCAGTCGCCTCCACCGATTATTGCACCGAAAAAGCTGGCAACCCCTATGCCCTCCAGTAAAGGTCGGGCGAAAATTCCCGGTTTATTTGTAACCACACCCAGCTTCCATCCATCCGAGGCCATTGTATTCAACGTATCCTCAACACCGGGATAAAGCGTTGTGTTATCCAGAAAGTGTTTCGCATAATGTTCTCTGTAACGTGCCAGAATTTTTTCGTACGCATCCGGCAGCGGTTCGAAGATACGTTCTATCATAGGCTTAACACCGTTGCCCACGGCATCAACCACAAGCTGACGTCCCACAGGCGGCAGATTATATTCAGCGCGTGTCAGGTTTATCGCCAGAGTCAGGTCATCGCGTGTATCGGTCAGGGTTCCGTCCAGATCGAACAATGCGGTTTTCATTTCGTATTCCTTTTTTTAGGCACAACTTAAGCGGATCAACCTTTCAGTTACAGTAATTCAAACTTTCGGTCACCTTCATGCTCCGCGCGTTGCGCAGCATGTGAGTCGTCTTATACTTCCACCAGCAGGCCGTCACGGATTTCAAGAATGCGGTCGCAAAGTCCCGCGCTATCCATAGAGTGTGTAACCATAACAAGAGCGGAACTGTTTGTACATGAAAGTTCAAAAAGCAGATCCATCACACTGGATCCGGTTGTGCTGTCAAGATTGCCTGTAGGTTCATCCGCAAGGATCAGGGCCGGTTTGTTGATCAGGGCACGCGCCAGCGCCACACGCTGCTGTTCCCCGCCTGAAAGTTCCATGGGTCTGTGTGATGCACGGTCGGCCAGTCCCACACGTTCCAGCAGATCCAGAGCGCGTTTACGCATAGCGCTTCGTGAAAGATGCAGAACTCCTGTCATAGCGGGAAGCATCACGTTCTCAGTCACATCCATCTCCGGCAGCAGATGATAGGACTGGAAAACAAACCCGATACGCGCCGCTCTGACTGCCGTGCGTTTACGTCGCGACATAGAGTAGATCGAAAGTCCGTCCACTTCGAGTGTGCCGGAGTCAGGCCTGTCAAGCCCCCCCAGAATATGCAGCAGTGTGCTTTTGCCGGCGCCGCTGCGCCCCACAACAGCAACGCGCTCGTTGCCGCCCACAGAAAAAGATGCGCCTTTCAGGACCTCCACAGTTTGATGGGGCAGTATGTATTTTTTGTATATTTTATCTGCTTTGAGCATAGTAATGTCTGCTTTTATTGTTCATTCCACTTTGTCCTGGGTCATGCGCTTTTCCTGATTGTTATTTGATGTTACAGGAAGCAATCTGATACCTGATCCGGGTTTCGGGACACGGCCAGTATTTCAACCCGCATCCCGTGCTGTCACATAAAGTGCTTGTAAAAAAGAACTTGCGCACTTCATCACTCGCGCATTTCTTTACCTACTCCTTACGCAAAGCCTCCACCGGATCCATTCGGGAGGCACGCCACGCAGGAAGAAAACTAGCCACTGTACAGAACAGTATAACGCTTAGCGCTACATCAACCACCTCTGAAGTAACAATACGCCACGGTATTGAAGAAAGCCCGTAAATATCCTTGGGGAAAACCTCGACACCCATCATGGATAATCCGTCAACCATGGACTGCAGATTATGCAGAATAAGGAAAGCAGCGCCCACACCCAGCAGAGTTCCCGCGATACACTGAATCCACCCGTGTATTACAAAGGCCCACATCACCTGAGCAGAGGAAAAACCCAGGGCTTTGAGCAGGCCTATCTCATCGGTTTTCTGCACTGTCAGCACAATCAGAGTGTTGGTTACGCAGAAAATAGCCACAACGGTGATAAACATAAGCAGAATAACCATCATGTTTTTTTCAACGGCCAGCGCATTGAAAAGCTGCCTGTCTATCTCCTGCCAGGTGCGCACGACATATCCGGGAAGCAGCCTGTCCACATCTTCACGGACCCTGCTGAAATATTCATGTTTCGCCGGATGTTCCGTTTTCAGGTGAATAGAATACACCCCTTTATCCATGCCCATAAGGTCGCGTGCAACAGCCAGGGAAGTAATGATATAACCTGAGTCGAAATCACGCTGTCCTGATTCAAAAACGCCGGTGACAGTTAGGCGTTCCGGAAAATAAACCTCGTCGTCGGAAACCAGATTCATAGGGGAGTATATAAGCAGGTCATCACCTACCGTCACCCCGAGTTCAACCGCCAGATCAACACCGAGAACCACAGAGTCTCCACGCAAATCAAAAGCACCGGAGACCACTCTGTCCAGCTTGAGAACCCTGCAGGCCTGTTCAGGATCAACACCGATAAGCAGCGGCGCGACAACCCGGCGACGGTGTTCCACCAGGACACGCGTTTCAAGCGAGGGCGATGCGGCGATTACGCCTTCAACCTGTTCCAGTCTGCGGCAGATCGTTCCCTCGTCGTGAATCACACCGCCACCCACAGAACGAACCGTGATATGCGGCTTGAAATCGAGGATTTTCTCCTGCCACATATCGCCGAAACCTGTCATTACAGCCCGCACTATGATAATTATGGCGACACCAAGCACCACACCAAGAACGGAAATCAGTGTCACGACGGATGCGACACTGCGTTTAGGCTTGAGATATTTACAGGCTAGAAAAAGGGAAAAGGGCATAACTGCTACCACCGAACCGGAATCCCGCCGTTACCGGCGGAACATCAATACCGGGAAAACCGCACTTGATAAAACAGCGACAGCACGGGGGCAGCCCCCCGTGTTTAACGCTACAGATTACCGACATCCACCTTGATGTCATCGGTATCTGTTGAGGTAGCGGTAATTTCCTCTTCAACCTCGACAGCCCTGGCACTGGTTGTAGGCAGATAACGATAGTAAACCATCAGCTGGAGTGCGGCGAGGCAAGTGTCCATAACCGGGCGATCCGAATGTGTATCCGCATTCTCCCACCATCCGACATCATGTTTTTTGTCATCGAAAGAATAAGCATCTTTCTTAACCTTCTGAGCTTTGATATACGCAGGCTTCATGTCCTTGTTCCAGTTCACCCAGTCTTTGCCGCCTTCATGGAATTTACACTGCGTCGCATAGTAGTAATAATACTGAGGCGATCCTGTGTAAAATTTTCTTTTCTCCGGCTCCAGTTCTGAAACAAGCTTATTTTTGGCAACTCTTATCCTACTCTGTTTTCTTGGTTTGCCTTTATCATCCAGAATAGGCTTTCCCGCTTTATTGCGCATAATCAGGTCTTCCGGCTTCAACTGTTTCATGATTTCATGAACCCTGTCATACTGCGAGAATGTCGGTGTCCATTCATCCATCAGATCAAGCGATTTCTTGACTTCCCTTTTATAAGAGGCACCTAAAAGCTGCAGACAGAGCGTACCGGTTGCGGTTAATCCGCCTCTCGAAGGACTGGTATATCCGAAACCGCCCTTGGGATGGGCATTTCCCAGGAATCCCTTGATAGCCAGTTTGATGGATTTCTCCATGCCTTCCACATGCAAGCCGCCAAGCTTACCTGCCTTCAAAGCCTGTGCACACCAGCCCATATAAGATGTGTCATCACGGTATTTGCCGGTTTTCTTATCCAAACCGCTGTATAGATTGTAAGTCCAGCCTCCGGTCGGATGCTGCCCTTTAATAATCTGCGCGAGCGATTCCTCGGCTACTGTCTTGACATTGGGATTGAGAGTCATGCCGTAAGCTTCACAGATTGCGTAAGTCGCAATGGGATGATCATAGTTACCGGGAAGGCGGCCTTTATTAGCTTTATGCCTTTGGATGAGATACTTCAGAGCCTTCCGTATTGTATCGCCGAACTCTTCGGAGTCACCCGGTTTCTCACCGTGAGCAAGGAAGGTCAGGATGGCCAATCCTGTCATGGCCACCTTATTGCGATCCCAGCTTCCATCTTTGTTCTGTTTCATCTTCAGCCAGCGAAGGGCCTTCATAACTGCGGCTTCGGTCTGTTTATCACCGCCGAAACGTTTCAGTGACGCGCCGATAGTACCGGTACTGCGTGTTGTCCCGTACATATTCTTTAGAATAACCGGACTTTTAACACTCATAACCGAATCAAACTCAGCGGGCTGTGAACTGACCGTAGTCTCCTGCTGTACTGCTTCAACGCTGACATCCGGCGTGTCGATTTCTATATCGACATCCAGTTCCTCCATCACCTCGGGTGGTTCAACAATCTCTTCTATCTCCTGAAGATCCTGCATTTCCTCCGCTTCAATAATCTGGGTTTCGATAACCTTCTCCCTACTGGTAGTGGCACTCGAAAGCACAATCAGCAGAAACACAGCAAGAGCCGGCATCAAAATTGCGGCCAGCGGCGCCGACAATCGCTGCATCTCTATCATCGACTCCTTGTATGCATGCGAACTCCTGGGCTGTTTCAGGCCTGTAAAAAGTTTTTTAAGGCGATGAAAATAAGATTCGCTCCCATACATCTCGGCGATTTCTGCGAGATGGGTATTTACTTCATTTAAATCCATATTAATCTACCCTCTCCCTTACATACTGAAAATGGACAGGTTCGTCATACCATGCTTATTGCAGATATCCAGTGACTGCACCAGGAGCCCGTGTGGAGAATCAGCAGTACACTTGATCACTATCATCGCAGTTTTGCTGAGCTTGGAATACTGCTCGATACGTCTGTCCAGTGCCTCTTTACTCACCGAGCGTCCGTTAAAGATGAAGCCCTGCGACGCAACAATGATATTCAGCAGATCGGGTTGCTTATCCGGCTTCGCATTCTTATCTGGAGCGGGGCGTGCTGCGGACAGCTTAGAGAGGATATCCTCCTGCTTGATAGTGACAACAAAAAAGATCAACAACTGGAAAACCACATCGATCATAGGCGTCATATCCAGCTGGGGAGATTCACCTCTGTTTTTTTTTCTTCTGTAAGCCATAAAGGCCTCCTGATATTATCATTTACCCGTTTTGTGCTCCTGAACAGCCACAAACGAGAGTTTCCATATTCCCGCAGCAGTACAGATATCCATGATTTCCCTGACTTTATTGTGCGGAACACGTTTATCAGCACGGATAAGGACTGGAAATTCGTTGCCGTGACGTGCAACACGGTTTTTCAGTATCACGTGAAGCATCGATTTCGTAAGTACCGCATTATGAATGGACAGACGTCCCCGACGGCCGAGCTCAATCTCAAGAGTACTGGGGGGCATGTTGTCCTGCGTCAGGGTAACGCCGTGTTTTCCGTCTTCGAGAAAGATGTTTTCATTCTGATCCTGCGTCATCTTCAGGGTTACCACGAAGAAAATGATAAGCTGAAACACAACATCGATCATGGGCGTCATATCCATTTCGCACTGATCAGTCGAACTGAGTTTTTTTCTGTGCATAGTCCGGTTCCTCGTCCACCCGGAGGCGGTTAAAGTTTTTTTCTTCGCGAAAACACGGTATAAAAGTCACAACCGCGCTGCCAGCCAGTATTCCACCGGCATTCCGCAGATTGTTCGCTGAAACCAGGGTTAAGGGGCTCCGTCAACTCAACCGCAATCACTCGCTGACAACTTCGACATTGCGCAGATCCTTGATCAGTTCCATGGTCATGGCCTGCATACGCAGAATGAGCCGATTGGCATTGTTGCGGATGCTGTAATAAAATGCGATTGCGGGAATAGCCACAGCCAGACCCGTAGCGGTTGTCCACAGAGCCTGAGAAATATTCATAGCAAGAGCTCCGATATCAGGAGCACCTGTAGCCAGCGTCTGGAAAGACATGATCATGCCCTGCACGGTACCCAGCAGACCAAGCATAGGCGAAAGGTTGGAGCAGACGGAAATCCAGGTCAGACGCTGCATCAGACGTTCCGTTTCCAGATCCGCCGCAGCCCCGACCGACTCCTGAATGATATCAAATCCCTCTTCAACATGAGAAAAACCGGCAGTCAGAATATTAGCCAGAGGTCCGGGTTCTGATTCACATGCCTGCAGTGCTTTCATTACATCGCCTTCGGACATTCCCTCTTTGACTTTGTTGATCAGCGTCTCGGGCATAACCTTCTGCGGACGGATAAGCACGGAGCAGTCCACGATAAAATATACAGCCGCAGCTCCGCAGCCGAAGAGTGCTCCCCATAGAAGCATGCCCAGCCAGCCGGAATTGACGATAACCGCGAAGAACCCCGCCTGTTGCGGTTTCTGAGCCTGCTCGGAATCAGCGACGAGCGCACCTTCTCCCTTGGCTTCCGGTGCATCCTGCGCCATAAGCGACGCACTTCCAAGCATTAATCCTGCGAATACTGCTGCTGACAGAATCAGTTTTTTCATTATTGACCTCTTTTTATTACTCTTGTGTTAAAAGTTAGCTGTTTACTAACAAAATTCAGTTAAAGAATCATCCGCTGATACTTACCCGACACGCGACTCACTTTACCGCCCATTCAGATGAAGCATATTCACCTTTCAAGGTTGTACGCATCTGGTCAGCACGCGAAGACTGCCCCAGTTCATCAAAACACTGAGCGGCCTTGTATAACGCTTCAGGCTGAGCCTCCTTGACCGATTTATACAAGACAACTACACGCAGATATCCATCACGCAGGGCCTTGGCCGCGCTTTCTTTGGAATCACCCTCTTTACGGATAATGTCGCCACGCAGAATCAGAGCAAATGCCGAAGCGGTGCGGTCACCGCTTTTCACCGCCTTAGTAACATAATCCGAGAGTTTAGACAAACGGTCTCCTATCAGAAGCGCCTTCCAATAGGTAGGAGCCATCTCACCAATGTAAGCTTTTTCAGGATCATCGGCAATGATTTTCTCACAGGCCCTGATGGCGTTCGCGGCATCGTTGTCGGCGATATAAGCCTTGGCAAGCAGCCCCGTGGCAACCTCATCCCAGTTAAGTTTGTTGTATGTGCTGATCACGCTTTCAAGCTTATTCACTGCCTGGGCTCCACGGCCTTTCTCAATCAGGGCCTCCGCGTCAGTCAATGCATCCGGTTTGGGGATCTCAAGTTTCGCAACCTTTTCCGGAGGAACTGACACCTCGATATTGTTAGCCTTGATTTTATAGGCCTTGTCGCGGTTACTCCACTTGATCTCCCCCGGCATAGGACGGCCTTCGGTGGTAATAATCCTGCCTTTCACCTGAGCCAGGGCTGATCCCGCACTCAGCAGAACCATTACCGCTAAAACTCTTTTTATCTCATTTCTCATACTTGTTCCTTTATTTGCTTCTTAACACTTTTTCCGTCGGCACGCCAGGCAAGCAATACCCGGCCTTAATCATACGCTCCCCCCGAAGGCGGGAAAAACTCACCATGCAACGGCCCAGTCTCCGCAATCCGTCTGGATTACGCATGCTTCCCGCTGAGCCGAATGCATCTAAAGTTCAATTTGCGCCTGGTTAAGCCAGTTCTGTATATCTGTCTTGTATTTTCCCTCAGGGAAAAGCTTCAGATAGGTCTGACAGTCCTCGGCTGCCTGTTCGTAAGCTTCGTGTTCGAGCAACAGAGGCACAAACTCATGATATGCTTTTTCCAGGTAAGGTGTCAGCTCGGCATCTCCGGGATCAATGCGATCGATAAGAGACATATAAGCTACAATTGCCTTGCCCCGCGACTCAACCATCTGCTCTTTGAGTCCGAGTTTCTCCTCCGCCTTCATCTTCCGGACGAGAACATCGCCTGTTGCCAGATCAATCTCCGCAATCTCAGCCTTCTCCTTGCGATGTCCTTTAACCACCTTGAGCGCATCAATTGCCTGGTTGAAAAGATCCTTGCGCAGGTCATCATCCGCCTCTGTTTTGCCCATTTCGCTGGCTGCTTCAACCAGAAGCATATTGGCTTCAACAACCAGAGTCAGTCTGGACAGCTTTTCGTCATTCACAAAATCCTCAAGTATCTTACGTGCGACGGCATACTTCTTCTGCCCGAGAGAGGCCCTGGCCTTGCCTATCAGAGCCGCGGCTTTCACAGAAAGCTCCTTGGCATCATCCAGAACCTTGTTGTAGCCCTGCAGAGCCAGGGGATATTCCTTTGAGGCCAACAACGCATCAGCCGCTTTCATGTACTGACTGGCATTATAGCTGCCGTCAACGGTGAACATCTCACGATATTTCGCAACAGCCTCACCGCGCAGGCCCATATCCATCAGGGCATCCGCCAGCATAGGCACGGAGTTTCTGGCCTCCTCGGAACCCAGATATTTTTTGCTCAGCTTTTCAAAGGCTTCCTGAGCTTTTCGGGTATATTCCGCCTTGGCCGCTTCATCCTCGGCCGCACCTGTCATTATGGTGTACAGGGTGCCGATCTGCAGTTGCGAACGCGGCGCATATTTGCCATCCGGATAGGCCTTGAGATAATCTTCAAAAGCGTTGATTGAAAGTTTGCGGAAGGTTTCTATCTTATTTTTGGGATACTGCAGTTGAGCCAGAGCAATACCCTTTGTGAATGCAGCCATTTCACAAATTTCAGCGTTACGCTGAGTCTCATCGGCATTACGCTGATATGCTGCGGCGCCGTCGCCTTTCAGCATGGAAAAAACCCTGTCGAAACCTTTAGCCGCCCTGATGAGATTCATCATGCCTGTCTTCTGCACAGCTTCAACAGTATCATTGGTGGATGCAGCCGCTTTTTTCATCAACGAACTGCCATATTCACGCCGGGTTTCAGCCAAACGGAACACTGCAACGGGAAGATTGTGCCCGGGTCTATCGGTTTTTTCCAGCTCCCCGATCAGAAATTCGAGAGACGACATCTCGTTTGTCACATTATTCTTTGCCTTGTGAATCCGTGTGATGCGGTTCAGAGCATCGATGTAATAAGGCGAACCCGGATATTCATTGACGATACGTTGGTAATAATTCATGGCGCCGGGGTAGTTTTCGTTTTTGTACGCGCGATCCGCAAAACTCATGATAAGCTGGCTGGCCGCATAATGATCAGGATAATCGCGGAAGAACATCGCATAGACTTCACTTCTTTTATCGGCACGCTTCATCTCACCGTAAAGATCACCGATCTGCCGCACCTTGTCGCCAGCCAGTTTCATCAGATCCTCTTTTTTGCAGAATCTCTCTGAAAGATGCGCGGTGATCATATCGGCCATCCGCTGATCTTCAGGGTTTTTCGCGGCTGTATCCAGGTAACACACCACCAGATTGTAAAGAGACTTTACAGACTCCCTCGATTCCGGGAACTGGTTGAGCACCTGCAGGTAACTGTCGATAGCTTTCTTGTACTGGTTCCGACTGAAGAGCACATTCGCATTCTTAAACTGCATCTCGCGCACTTTAGCCATTCTCTCGGGAGTCACCGTAACACCAACAGAAACACCGTAACGCTCTTCAATGATGTTGCGGACCTCTTCTGATCCTGCCCCGGCAGCAGCAGCCCATTTACTTTCGGGAAAACGCAGAAACACGTTGAGAAAATGATTCAGCGCTCCGTTTCCTTTGCGCTTCTTGGTTTCGGGATCTCGCTCACCGAGAAACAACGATTTAATAAGCTCTTCATCGGGATTATCTTTCTTCATCTCGGCTTTGGCCTCATCAAGCAAAAGCTTGGCCAGAAGGTAACGGCACTGAGGCATAGGACTCATGCGCAACCAACCCCGGGAACCGTCAGGGTCCTCTTTAAGGAGAGAATCATGAATGATCTTCAACTGCGGCAGGTAGTTTTCAACCAGCTCCTGCGCCCCGGCGATATCATTACGAAACACAGCTATATGAGCTTTCATCACTATCGCCTTGCCGAACCAGACATCCTGTTTCCACAGAAGTTTATCGACAATGCCCTCAGCTTCTTTGAGCATAGCCGTTTTTTCCTTCTTGTCCTTTGTTTCAGGAACTAATTTCAGCATCAGTTCAGCCATTTCGGCATAAACATTGCGTGCCTGCCCCTCTTCCAGTTTAATCTTGGGATTGTTCACCAGCCGCCTGTATGCATCGAGGGCTTCCGACTCCTTGCCGAGATAAAGCAGCATCTGGGCATATTTGTAGGCGGAGTCGCGATAGAAAGAAGCCAGTTCAGGAGTGGGTTTGGCCACCTTCGTGAAAAACCGTTTATAAAGCTTATCCGCCTCCTCATATTTCTGAAAGGCATACAGTGCATCGGCCTTCGAAAGAACAAGCGCCCAGTACTCAGCACTGTTTTTGTCTTTGATACCATCGATAATCTTCTGAACCTCATCCCACTTGCCCTGCCAGAGCAGGCCCTGTATTTCCTGCACCTTTAACTGGGCGGACGCTTCGGGAAATTTTTTTCTTGTCTCCTCTATAACAGCCTCTGCGATATCCGGCATGCGCATCTGCTGAAGCTTCTTTATATATGTAAGCTCGGTTTTAAGTTCGGGATCCATACTCTCGGCCTGAGCCATCCCCTGACTTACAAGGAAGATAGAAATAAGCACTACTGTACATAGAGACAGCAATTTCTGGTATCTGATATCTTTCATGTTCTTTTTTATACTCTAACAGGCACAATAGGTCAATTTCAAATCAATTGTTTTTTGAAAAAAGTGTATACAGATGTATTCATGTACTGCTTATCCCGCTTTCAGGAGGTTTTGTAAAAAACTGGATATTTCTGAAATTGTAGTTGCAGTGACATCCTTTTTGATGTAAATTCAGAGACGTTGTTAAATCTAATTTACAGGAATTAATTCAGAGGTATTGACATGGGCAAGGTGCTAAGAATACTGGTTATTGTAATCCTAATATTGAGTGTTGTCTCGCTGATTTTTGCAAATAAGCTTTTCAAGAAGCGGGAACTGCTCACAAAGCGCAACAGTGTTCTTGAGAATGCCGTTGTCAAAGTGGCAAAAACAATAGAAAGCGAAGATGCTGAAGAATCAGCACCGCCGACCGTGAAAAAAGACGTTTCCGAGGTTACAGCACGCGAGCTGATCAATCCGGAAACTCAACCAATGCTTGAAGGCTATCCCATCTCTCTCGAACAGCAGAACCTGCCCTATCTGGATCTTGACAACAACAAGATGCGCAAACAGCTGCGCAGTCTGTATGCTGTCGGCGCCGACGGTGAATACATTATGGATGATCTAACCGGCAAACCCGCTATGCAAGGCCCCGGTACAATGACTGCTGCTCTCGAGACCGTCATCGACCGCGCAAAAACCCAGCAGGCAAAACTGAACAAGACCCGCCGTGAACTGACCGCCATGCGCGAAAAAATGACTCTTGCCGTTGAAGAGGTCAACACCCTCAAATCTAATGGACGCACCTGCAAAAAAGAGCTTAAAGAAAAAGACGAGCAGATGCTCGCTCTTCAGCAGGAAAAGGATGAGGCGAAAACCCGCATGACAAAACTCCTGCGGGAGAAAAGAGAGCTCAATGCGGAACTGGCCGATATGCGCAACGAAGTTAAAATTCTCAATGAAGACAAACTCGCCATTGAAGAGGATCTTACAACACTTCGCGATGCCTATGAAGATCTGAAGAAACGTTACGCTGGCATGAAAAACCAGCCTAATACAGGCGACAGTGGTTCTTCCTCAGCATCTGCCGGATTGCCCAGTGCCGGTGACAAAGGCAAAATTATCGAAGCTAACGATAAATTGAAGTTCGCAATTCTGGAACTCACCGACGATACCATTGATGAACTTATCGGAGCTGACCGCCAGACCAGACTGCCCCAGCTGGAAATGAATGTGCGCCGTCCCGGCCTCCAGAGTGCCGCTGGTGAATTTGTCACACGCATCAAGCTACGTCAGATAGTACGCGGTAAAAACCTGATTGTCGCCGATATCCTGAGCGACTGGCAACAGACACCGGTGGAAAAAGGTGATGTCGTATTTTTCTAAACTTGCCGTTCTGCTTTTACTGCTCGCAGCAGCTATGCTTTCCGGATGTATTCAGAACAGCCCGCACGACACCGATATGCCGTGGTCAGGGCGGGAATCCTGGGAAGGCACAATGCCCCTGCCAGGCAGTATAAGAAATCAGTACGAATAAATCCCGGGCCCGATCCGGGATACCGTCGGGCCTGCAAAATTAACAGCACAACATACCAACATGTTTGTCTTGTCTCTGCAAGCAGGGTTTATGCGGACTGTCTGTTAATAAACCGGCTTCCAGCTTTCTGCGGAACACTCCTGAAACGGAATCACAACTCTTTTATCCTTACATTCCTGAAGTAAATTGTGGCATTTCCGTGTCTGCCCTGCAACCCTATCTTGCCTCTCACGGGCAGCTCCGCCCAGGGTGTACTCAACCACGACGGTATTTCGGAGCCGTCAGGATTTTTTTCCGCATCCTTCCAGTCGGACAGATCCGCCTCCACGGTTATCTCTCCGTTGACGGCAACTGTGATATTCCGTCCCGCGGCGGTAATCGTCATACGGTTCCATTCGCCCGCAGGCCTGACATTGAATACCTTCGGTGCGCAGTGTCCGAAAAGACCTCCGTTACGCCATGTATCCGGCACTTCAGCCCAGTGAGGATCCAAATCATCCTGAATCTGAATTTCAACAGTGGCCGGAATCCAGTTTTCCGTATCAGTCGCATAGATGAGCACTCCGCTGTTGGCACCCGGCGCACAGGAGTATTCCAAATCCAGTACAAAATTTCCGTATTCTCTTTCAGTCCAGATCGGCTGATCCTCAGCCGCTGTCAAACGCCCCCTTTCATCAATATACCAGACACCACGCTCAAAATCCGCGTTTGACAGGGCATAATCAAACAGAGGTGCCCAGTTGCGTGAATCGGGATGAACCGAATCTTCACGGCTTTCCCCGCAGACCGGACCGGATTCCGCATTGTCTATCTTCCCGCAGCCCGCTGGCAGGCCGGAATCGCCACCACCGGTAAGAGAGAAACAACCCGTAAGTCCAAAAAGAAGAACGCTCAGAAGACACAATAAAATATAATTCATTTTTCAACTCCAATCGCTGCCGAATGTTTTTTCGTCTGGGATAAGATTTGTTATTCTACGATTCACACATATAAATGACAACTATAAAATCCTCATTGACTTTCAGAGCCTGCTAAAGGACAATTAACGGCATTACTAACCACAATATCTGTACTCTGAATTTATGATTGCAATAGTTGATTACAATGCCGGCAACCTCACAAGTGTAAAACTGGCCTTTGAGACGCTTGACTGCGATGTCGAGGTTACTCAGAACGCTGAAACCATACTGAAAGCGGATCATGTGGTTTTTCCCGGAGTCGGCGCAGCCGGGGCGGCCATGCGCAGCCTTTCCGATCTGCAACTGATTGAACCCATCAAAAAAGTCGCAGCCGGAGGAACCCCCTTCCTTGGAATATGCCTGGGAACACAGATTCTTTTCGATTTTTCAGATGAGGATTGCGGCATTCCGACACTGGGAATCCTGCCCGGTCATGTTCCCCGTTTTCAACCGGAGAATCAACGCGACAAAGTCCCCCAGATAGGCTGGAATCAGGTTGAATGCATACGTCCGCACCCGCTGATGGACGGCATAGAAAATCGGAGCGAATTCTATTTTGTTCACAGCTACTATCCCGCACCGGAAAATGATGCGATCATCATAGGAACAACACAGTATGCGGATACAACATTCGCATCCATGGTGGGATGCGCCAATGTGGCGGCAACACAGTTTCATCCGGAAAAATCAGGAGCAATCGGTCTGAAAATGCTGAAAAACTTTATAGACTGGAAACCCGCTCCTCTAACCCCCAACCCCTGAACAAATGCTGACCAAAAGAATAATTCCCTGTCTGGATGTCATAAAAAAACGCGTCACCAAAGGCGTTAAATTCAAAAACAACGTCGATCTCGGTGATCCGGTGGAAATGGCTGTTAAATACTCAAACGAAGGTTGTGATGAACTGGTGGTTTATGATATCACAGCCTCCGCCGAGCGCCGCCCTATCGATATTGAAATGGTGCGCGACGTGGCCCGTTCCATCCGTATCCCCTTTGCAGTGGGCGGAGGAATCTCCACTGTCGAAGATATGTCGCGTGTGCTGCTGGCGGGAGCTGAAAAAATCTCCGTGAATTCACTTGCGGTGAAAAATCCGTCCATCATCAGCGAAGGTGCCCGCGCTTTCGGAGCTCAGTGCATTGTTCTGGGAATGGATCCCGTCAGAACCGATAATCCGGAAAAATGTCCCAGCGGTTATGAAATAACAACCCGCGGGTTTCGGGAACATACCGGTATCGATGCGGTTGACTGGGCCAAACGTGCGGAAGAACTCGGCGCCGGTGAAATTGTAGTCAATTCTGTTGACGCCGACGGCACACGCAGCGGATTTGAACTGACAATCACCAGTCTTATCGCCGATGCGGTTTCTGTTCCCGTGGTGGCTTCCGGCGGAGCTGGCTGCGCAGCCCACCTGCGCGACGCCTTCAATCAAGCCCACGCCGATGCAGCCATTGTTGCCGGCATTCTGCATACAGGCAAAACCACCATTGAAAAACTCAAAAAGCAACTTCATGCCGAAGGCGTGCCTATGCGTATGCACTGGTAACAGCGGCTGGCGGCCGGGAAGTACACAGTCTGTACAGTCCACAATTTTTCCTGTCATACCCCGGCAGCCACATAAACCGGTGATATGGTTAATGTGACGCCGAACTGAATGAAACGCATGCTGTAACAAACAGAGGAGCATTTCAGAATGTCCATGCACACAACAGAAGAATTCAATCAGCGGAATGCCTCTTTCGACAATACATTGCGCCCCACGCGATTTGAGGATTTCACGGGTCAGCAGAAGGTGCGGGAACGCCTTACACTGGCCGTCGAGGCGACATTGCAACGCGGTGAACCGCTTGACCATGTGCTCCTGTCAGGACCACCCGGACTCGGGAAAACCACACTGGCCTTTATTCTCAGCGAAGCCATGGGCGTGCATATCAAAACAA
The DNA here is from genome assembly GCA_046482825.1 of Kiritimatiellia bacterium. GTDB lineage: Bacteria > Verrucomicrobiota > Kiritimatiellia > RFP12 > UBA1067 > M55B167. The sequence continues at coordinate 1,169 of JAWOEI010000109.1, read as the reverse complement.
CCTCCGGGCCGGTTATCGACAAACCCGGCGATCTGGCAGGTCTGCTCACCTCTCTTGAACCGGGCGATCTGATTTTTATCGACGAAATCCACCGCATGCAGCGTACCGTTGAGGAGTATCTGTATTCAGCGATGGAGGATTTTGTGATAGACATTATGATTGACCAGGGACCCAACGCACGCTCTGTGCGGCTTGAACTGCCGCGTTTCACACTGGTGGGTGCCACAACACGCAGCGGTCTGATCTCCGCCCCCCTTCGTTCCCGTTTCGGGCTTGTGAACCGTCTGGATTACTACCCGCAGGAGGATCTCGCCCGTATTATCAACCGCTCCGCCGCAAAACTCAATGTCAGTATAGAACCGGAAGGCGCATCAGAAATAGCCGCACGATCACGCGGTACCCCGCGAATCGCCAACAACCTGCTGAGGCGCGTCCGCGATTTCGCGCAGGTGCGGGCCGACAACCATATCACCCGCCCGATTGCGGATGAAGCTCTCTCCCTGCTTGAAATAGACCCCAAAGGCCTTGACGAAATGGATATGCGTATTCTTGAGACCATAGTGCATAAATTCAACGGCGGACCTGTCGGCCTCAGTACTATCGCGGTCTCTGTCGGCGAAGAACGCGACACCATCGAAGAAGTTTATGAACCCTATCTGATTCAGGAGGGATACCTGCAACGCACTCCCAAAGGAAGACAGGCCACCCATTTGTGCTATCAGCGTATGGGATTGCAGTCCGGTGAAAACATCAGCCAGCAGGGAGAACTGCCCTTGTAACCGGAGTCGGGAACAGGATGTCAGGAAGCGGAGAATTTTAACACAGAGGAGTTGGGGCGCCGGGTCGGGGACCCGGCCTACAGCTGCGCAACCGTCCGATCCGGGAAGAATTAGTGACGGGCTTTAATTTGTTTACAGGTTTTTGGCCCACTAATCTTCGCGAAAGGCGCATTAAATTTTATCCCCGCTGCGCGGGGCCGTTAATCACTTAAAATTTAATACGTTTGAGATTACTGGAAAAGCCTTAGCGACAGGAATTTTTAGCGATTAGCGTTAAAAAAATTTCTGCCGCAACAGAGATTGGCGGAGATTCGCGGGAAAAGAAAGAGGTTTGAACGCGAAGTTACGCGGCTGTCACGTAAAGAAAATTCGGGATAGGTATTAATTTTT
>JAWOEI010000090.1:0-3531 GCA_046482825.1 Kiritimatiellia bacterium | reverse complement strand
GAGAAAAATGCCGAGCAGTGTTGCGATATCCATACAGGAACCTGACGTGATTTTCAGAGCTTTTTTACATGCGTGACCTTATCGAAGTAAATGATATGTTTACGCAAATTCTGTGCCAAATGTGGCTCGCGGTCTGTTGCCGTATCACTGCCCCGGCGTTGCGGGGTGTCGTCGCTTATCGCTTCAGACTCAAGGCTTCTTTCAGCAGGTCGTCAGCAGTACGAATGCTCCTGGAGTTGGCCTGGTATGCGCGCTGGGTGGCAATCATATCGCTGAATTCTTTTACCAGGTCCACGTTGGATTCTTCTAAATAGCCCTGTTGTAAACTTCCGGTGCCGTGTTCCCCGGGTTTCACTGGTACTGTGCCATCTCCATCCTGGATGCCGTCACCGCTTTTGATGGTTTTGTCAGTAGTAGAAAGCAAGCCGTTGCTCCTGTGGATCAGCGTGTCCGGGTTGCCGAAAGCCTGCAGTTTGATCTGGGCCTGGCTGTGTCCGTCCAGGGTTCCGTCACCGGTGGTGTCGATGTCAGGTGAGCCTATACCGCCTGCGAGTATCCCGGGACCGGCAGGTTGATCGGTACCGTCGCCGTCCGGGTCTGTCATTGTTGGTGTCGGTATGGTGATCTTACCGTCGCTGGCAATCCGGATGGAGGATGGAACTTCACTGAATGTCAGTTTGGCCAGGCCGCCGGAGTCGTCTTCAACCATCAGTTGAGCACCGTTGGGGCGGGCTAAAACAATGTCACCGGAGTCATCTCGCGCAAAAGAGAAATCACCGGCGCGTGAATACATCGTTTCATCTTTATGTTTAACCGGTATCATGCCCTTCCGTCCGCTGACCGCAATGTGGGTTTCTTTATCTGTGCGCTGCATACCGCCGGCGTTCCAGTTGAAATTCGTCCCCCCTATGTTCGTGCCGTGACCTTCTTGTGAAACGTGACCGGCGGCTGTAGAAGTGCCGATGCGGTAGAATGTGTCCGAGAACTGTAAGGACGCAGCCTTGAATGCCGGGGTTTGCGTGTTAGCGAGGTTGTTCCCGATGGTTGTCATCTTTTTGCTTTGAGCCACCATTCCCGATGTGCCGATGTTCAGCAGCGTACTCATTTGCTCTTTCCCTCCTCTTGTTCGTGGTTCTTTGTGGTGTTTCGTGCCGGTCCGGATACCAGACCCGGTAACCTTATGTCGGGGGTGATCCCCCTGTTGGTTCGTGTTTTCTGCCCATGCCGCGGGCTGAGCATAAAGTGTTTGTTCAGGCCAGATCCTGTATAGCTTTTTTCAACATATCATTGCCGGTGCTGATAGAGCGTGAGTTGGCTTGATATATCCGCTGCGATACCAGAAGTTCGCTGAATTTTTTTACCAGGTCTACGTTGGATTCTTCAAGCGCGCCTTGTTGTATTAAACCACTTCCCCGGCTCCCTGGAGCTACTGTTGATACAGGCCGTTTATCAACCTTTGCCCCGGCGTGGTTGATCGTTTCCGTCGATGGCTTGTAAAGGCCGTTGCCGATGTTTGTCAGAGTCTCCGGGTTGGCAAAGAGTTGAAGCTGTAGACGGGGAACGCTCGGTGTCGCCTGGCCTGTCTCACCGAATGTGCCGTCCGGGTTGATGCTGAATGTTGCGGGTACGCTTGAAAACTTTATGCCACCACCTGAACTGTCTGCCAGAATTTCACCGGAAGGGCGCGAAAGGACGAATCCCGGACCATCGCTGTTTTTGTCGAACATGAAGTTGCCCGCTCGCGTGTAAAGTGTCTCGCCGTTTCTGGCGACGGGGAACATTCCTTTTCCTTCTATGGCTAAGTCCGTGGGGGTCTGTGTCTGTTTCACTGACCCGGAGGACCAGTCTTCTTCGATCCTCTGCGTCTGCACGCCGGGAGTTCGGCCGGAAGCGGATGCCTCACACGTTCGCATTTCGGAAAAAAAGGTTTTGTGGGAATTATAGGCCGGTGTCCGGATGTTGGCGATATCGTGTCCGATCCAGTCCATCTTTTCGTTTTGGGCAAGGATGCCGTGCATACCTAAGGTTATGATGTTGTTCATGTTCGCCCTCTTGATTGCCAAATGTGTGAGCTGAAATGAAACCGCGTCGCTCAAACTGTATCGCGGTGTCCAGGTTCAATGTACCGTTATGATCCGGTCGGCCGGAATCTGCTCGCCGTTTATATCCAGTAACGTCTTTCCGTCTTTTCGCGAGACCAGATCAACGACACCGGTATGCAATTGCTCATCGGTCTCTACGCCATAATCAACCGTCCTCCCGATCATGGACACAGCGGAGGATAGTTGGTTATATGTGGTGATGCCTTCCATGAGATTGGCCATTTTGTTGACGCTCTCGACTTGGCTCATCTGTGCCATCTGCGTTATAAATTCTTTGTTCTTTAACGGGTCCATAGGATCCTGATGCTGCAACTGCGTTATCATGAGCTTCAGGTACGCGTCCTGGTCTAAACTTGCGTTTGCACTTACTGCTTCCATTTCTGTGCCTCCGGAGATGGTATTGATTGGGTTTTTCAATTGTACATGAGAGCTATCGCAGATGCGATGCCGGGGAAAATTTCTCGATATTAAAAAGATTATAAATAATTTTAAATAAACATGTTACATATTTGTATCTGCTGATTTATGTGTGCTTCCAAAATGGGGAAGCAGGGAAATTGTTTCCCAATAAAGGGCAGGATTTACCGATAGAAAGCTCAGCCAAATTGTTGCCGGGCTCCAGGGAATCAGAACGCCATCACACACCTTGATCTTGACGCCAACCTGAATGCCAGCGCGAGACTTTGGTCTGGGGACGGACGTCCTCGTCCGTTCCGGACGGTCTGGATAACGGCGGCGGACCGCCGTCCCCATTCTTGCGGATGTTTGCGCCAGGCCTTCAGGTTGGCGTGAAAGATGCGTATTTGCGTGTCATTATGATTGCGTCGCATACGATTCAGTTATTCCGGAGGGACTCATGTTCAGCTTTATCCATATAGAGAAACTACACCTCAAGCCGCTTTGCATGGCTGCAACCCTGCTTATTGTTGGTGCTTTTACTCCGGCTGCACCTTTGTGGTCAGCGCAGGATGCAGATTCGGAAAGTACAGACGATGTCGATGAAGCGCTCCAGGCCATTCAGCGGGTCAAAGGAGAAAGCAAGGGCAGGAACGAGTCTTCTGAAGCAGACAATAGAGCGGGAGCGGATGACGGCTTGAGTGAAACGCACCGGACAAAGTCTGTCCAGTTGGCCGAAGAGCTTCAGCAAAGTCTGCATCGACAGTTGTTGGAGTTCGGCGGTGACGATGCCGCACGCGTGGGAGCGCAGAAGCGGAATATGCGGGCGCTGATAGAAAGCATTAAGGAATGGGAAAAAAACGTTGCGCCGAATGTTGATACTGTAGATAACAGTGTTCAGAAATTGATCAGTCAGGCCAGAGCCTATGGAAAAGGACGGGAGTATACACGTAAACTCATTGATCAGATCCATACACTGCTTGAACGTTTGCGCCTGCGGGACTCTTTGTACCGCTTTGTTCTGAGGAAGAAC
>JAWOEI010000031.1:0-3465 GCA_046482825.1 Kiritimatiellia bacterium | reverse complement strand
GTCAAAACCTCTGATTGTGCCCATAACCTGTTTCTTGTATAATTCTTCCAGTTTCACAGTGGTATTCTCCTTGTTTTTATTAACTTTTTAGCTTGAGGAGAATACTACTGTTTTTTTCACGTACTATCAATTCGCGTTATTCGCGTTATTCGTAGTTAAAAAAAATTGGTTGCGGCTTTGCTGCTCCAAGCTTTTCGTGTTTTTCGTGGTTAAAACTGCGAAGGCAACTACTGTTTTGAATGCTGCTTTAGTTACTTTCAATCAATAACTTATGCGAATGGTTTCCTGAGTTTCTTGTTTTTTGCGACAGGAGTTAATTTTATAGCGACTAAGCTGACTCTTTTCGGTTTATGGTTCATAAAGGACACAGGTTGTCGGCATTTTTTTGATTTAACACTCACACAAGCGTATATTGAAGATCTTACCGTATTTTCAATTCCGGATTATTACGGGCAGAAGGCACGGATGACACAGGTTATCGTATTTTTATTACTGTCGGATAACCGGGTTTGTAAAGGGGCATGGAGGGGTCACCCAGCAGAACAAGATCGCGGACATCCGCAACACCAGCGGCCCCCATCTGATCCAAAGACGCTGTGATCGCATCACCGAGGCGTTCAGCTCCGTACAGGTTGATTTCATCCGAAATAAGCTCAGTCACATTTTTTGCATCTCCAAAAGTCAGGTAACCAGCCGAGCTAAACGTTGCGGAAAATCCCGAATATGGATTTTTCACCGCTGTTTCCATCAGGCAGTAAGTGAAATTTACAACATCCAGAGCAGTAAACCGCCCCATACGACAGCCCATGCACATAGCCAGCGGTGCGTACATCCAATCAGCGGAATTCAACCGTTCGGGATTCAACAGATATTTAGCGTCATCGCCTGAATGCCCCATAAGTCTGTCAGAAGAATGGCCCAGATAGTAAAAGAAATCACGCCCTTCGCAGAGCATATCTTTAGCTGATGGATTAAAATCATAATCCCAGATAGAAGAAAAACCACTATCATTCTCGCAATAAAAGTAATCGGTATCCCAGCCTCTCTGCAAAAAATCGGAATTAAGCTGGGCGGCAACACTTTCAAAATCAAAATACATACTGCCTGTATTATTCCAGTCAGACACGATAAGAGCCTGGTTCCAGGTATGTTTCAAATCGTGTGTAACGGTTTTGCTTACCATATTGGAAAGTTCAGTTGCATCAGTCGCTAGAAAACGGCCAACCGCTACTTCCGGAACGCCACTGCCATCAGCATCTCCCAGCATCATGTCGTTAGGCAGAAGAAGCATGTCTCCTTTGCCAGCCTCAATCCGACTCAGTTGCAGCAGAGGAAAGAGAGCCGGAAATCCCTTATGTCCATTTTTAAAGATTGTATCAGGATAAAAAACCTCCAGTTTGTAATCGGTTGAGGCATAGCCGGCAAAGAGCAGGTAGCGCAGCTTACGCGAACCGCTGTTGGCGCCGGCATCCGCAAAATCCTGAAAAGCATGCGGGTTTGCGAGTCCGTAAGAAAAGGCATTGTAGATTTCCTCGGCATCGACAACACGCACTCCCAACCCCTGTGCCCGGCGCAACCGCACCAGAGGTTGCAGGGCATCTTCGAAGCCGCTGACCCAGCGGCGGGGCGGTGTAACGATCACCAGAGAAGAGATCGCACCGGACGCACTCCAATCAACATCCATGAATCCGCAGACTGAGGGCTGATAACAGTTTTCCGGATCAGAAACCGCATAGCGTTTTGCGGCATCACCGCAGCGGAAAACCGAACTCCAACCGTTACTGTCAGAGTTAACAGAAACATCAAGTTTAACGGAATTACAAGGATCAGAGATATCCCATATCATCACTGACGCGTCACTCTGAGTTCCGGAAACAGCGATATTGGAACTGACACCGCCTGTACACAACAGCGGCTCATCAAGCAACTCATATCTCCGTGGATATTCGATCTCGACATCAAGCAGCAGAATATCTTCGTCTGTATCAAGGCTGGCTATTTTCACAACCGGATCTGAATTCGTAACCAGAGTTGTAGATATCTGAGACTCGAAAACAATTTTCTGTTCCCCGGACCAGGAAAAGACGCCGCAAGAAGATCCTTCTACAAGCAGCTCAAATTGATGCGTGTCATTAGGGGCATTATAATCGCCGTAGGAGATTGCATGGACAGCGAAGTTGATGTTAGTGTATGGTTCATCAGTGTAACCGGGCAGGGAAGGTGAAAACTCACAGTACTCTCGTCCTCCGTAACTGGAGCCGAGATAGACTCCGAAGATCAGTTCATTGGTTATTGAGGCATTACTGGATCTGCGGTCGAAATAATATGTTACATCGAGAATATCTGAACGATACAGGCCCTTCTGCATGAACCATGTATTGGTAGCTACATTCGGATCTGCCGGAGCCAGCTGCGACTCCATCACATTTCCTGCCTGAGGGCGAAGGAAATATACATTTTCAGGTGCATAGAGTTCATCTGTCGCCTGACCGAAAAAAAAGAGATTGGTGCCATCTGTTGTCCAGGCGACTGAGTTTGTGCTGTTGGAGAGAAAAAACTCTCCAGCTGACAGAGCTGCGGCGGCCTCACTGTATGCAATACCGAAAGCGGATGCGATATCATCAGCGCTTACACAGTAGATTCCTTCTTCCAGAACACCAAGACGCAGATAATCAGCTGGATAATCGTCATCCCATGCAACCACACGATCACCGTTTCCCAGCCACTCCTGATTGTTCCACCCGAAAAGCAGACAACCCGATGCGCTGAGATATATTGCAAACAGCAATGTATATATATATTGCTTCATGTTACCTTTACACCTAATGGGAACTGATAATTTTTACCCTTCAGATTATTATATAGCAGAAAAACGGTTTCTTGCAAACCGGGTTTGCAGCTGAAGGAAGAATAATAAATTTTAATCGCTATTCTGAAGCTGTTTTCAGCCGCCTTTGTTTTAATGACAGGAATTGATTTTACAGCGAGCGACATGAATATAATCTAAACCAGCGGAGCCGCCTGTCTGCCGACAGGCAGGGAACCAAACTGAGCCTCTGTGATATGCAAATGGTTTTTCATGTATTGAACAGTTGGGTGATATGCACCGCTGGTTTAGTCAACAACGCTACGCGTTGCATAGGAATAAAGAGAAAAAGGAATCCATCTGATTTTTCGTGTTTTTCGTGTTTTTCGTGGTTAAAACTGCGAAGGCAACTACTGTTTTAAATACTGCTTTAGTTGCTTTCAATCAACAACTTATGCAAATGGTCTCTTGAGTTTCTTGTTTTTTGCGACAGGAGTTAATTTTATAGCGACTAAGCCCTTTTGGCAAGACAGACCTTGCTTCTCATGCGACAATGCAAGAACTTGCTCAGAAATCGCCAAGTTCTATTCCACCTTGATCAGTTTAAAAAAGGCCTTATTTCTGTTGCGCGGCACACGGAGGGTTGTAATTCCTTCAGG
>JAWOEI010000133.1:0-6595 GCA_046482825.1 Kiritimatiellia bacterium | reverse complement strand
ATGGCAAGTGGCAAATGGCAAATGGCAAGTGGCAAGTGGCAAATGGCAAGTGGCAAATGGCAAATGGCAAATGGCAAATGGCAAATGGCAAATGGCAAATGGCAAATGGCAAATGGCAAATGGCAAATGGCAAGTGGCAAATGGCAAATGGCAAATGGCAAATGGCAAATGGCAAATGATTGTTTATTATTTCATTCGTTTCTGCAAGCTGATTATTGATTTGCTTAACATTCGATTGATTTCCTCTGCTAGTTCCATTCTCTCTCTCACAATTTTCTGTGGAATCCAATGCCGCAACCGCCGGTATCTACCGCGGGTTTCACGTAAAGATCCCCTGGCGATAATTAGAAAACGACGATACTCTTTTGTTGTTTCCCGTCCATAACCTTCTTCGATATTGGAACTAACAGAATCCGCACTTGCCAACTGTTGACTCACGAGACGCTCCAACCGATGCGAGGACATATACTTTTCCATATCAGCAACGACAGCATCAAACAAATCAAGGGATAAACGATAGGGTATAAAATCCTCAAGTTTTCCACTACTCATGATCCGTCCTCACTTGCCATTTGCCATTCGCCATTTGTCACTTCTTATCACATAACCGCCATGCCCCCATCGACAGCAAAGGTGGCACCGTTGATATAGCGTCCGGCCTGTGAACAGATCAGAAGAGCGGTTCCTGCCGCATCCCGGGGCTCGGCAAAATCGCGTATAGGAATCCAGCTGCGTACTTTCTCCGCATATTCAGGATCGCCGAGCGCTTTTTGATTGCGGGATGTATGAAAAACTCCCGGAGATATATTATTGACAGTGATACCCTCAGGAGCAACAACCCTGGAAAGGTTGCGTACCAGATTTTCCAGAGCTGACTTGCTGGCCGCATAAACAGGCATTTCCATATGAGGCTTACGTTCCTGGACACTGCCGATAGTAACCATGCGTCCCCATCCCTTCTCTTTCATGCCGGGATAGGCTGCCTGAAACATCTGCAGCGTTGCATGAAAATTCACCTGCATCTGCAGAAGAGCATCTTCCGGTGTCACATCCAGCCAGGACTTGCGCATCTGGACTGAGGCATTGGCGATGACAACATCGGGATAAGCTGTCATAGCAACGGCATCCTCAACAATTTTTCTTCCCATGCCCTGCACTGCAAGATCTCCGGTCACAGCCACACTGTCGGGAGAGAATGCGCGTACATCGGCCAATGCTTTTTCAAGCGCGTTATCCATACAGATATCATGAAGAACCACTGTTGCACCGAACTCGGCGAAAGCCAATGCGATTCCATGACCTATTCCGCGTGCTGAACCTGTTATCAGGGCAGTCCGACCTTTCATCGAAAACATATCTTTTTCTTTATCATTCATAGTATTACCTTCTACAATAGCTTATTGCTGGTGGACGAAGTTGACTTTGTGGACCCAACACTCGCACTTCAACTGCAAAAACCTCTTCAACTATTTGAACCTATTTAACCTTTTCAACTTCTCAATCGTAGATATCCTCGGCATCGGCGTGATCAGTCTTAAACCACAGCGAACGCCCTATCAGAATGATTACCCCCCCCAGCACATAGAAAGCTGCCAGTGAAGCAAGTCCGGCGGAAAGCCCGAGGCTGGTTTTCATCATACCCAGAACAGTCGGCGAGAAAGCACCAATCAAAAAGGCGAAAGAAAGCATCAAGCCGGTTGCCGAAGCGCGGTACTGCGGTTTAATGACATCGAAGAGTGATGCAAAGAGATTGGAATCATAGATGCCGCGAAATATTCCGAAGATTCCCATCATCAGGAAGCAGATTTTCGGGGACCCGGTCTGCGACATGCCGAAGATGAAAGGCGCCCCCAGCAGAAGACCCAATGCATTGGCTTCAAAACGGACCGTCTTGCGTTTCAAAGCCCATCGGTCGGTCAGCTTACCGCCGATGAGCACGCCGAAGAAAGCACAGATGTAGTGATAGAACACCGAAGAAAACCCTGCTTTCTCCAGCGGAAGGTCAAGATTCTGGTTGAGATAGGTGGGCATCCAGGTATGAAATCCGACATTCACGTAAACCATACAACCGAAAGCCAGTGCCAGCATAATGGCAGAACGCTTGCCAAGGATATGTTTAATGGTCTTGCCCACCGGCATACGAACGGCCCCGTCGGCATGCTTCTCGTTGGGTGTGTTGCGCATGAATATCAGCAGAACAAAGGCCCACAAAACACCGGCGCCGCCAAAGAGGAAGAAGGGCATGCGCCAACCCCAGCGATGCCCTATGTAGGCGGAAAAGAACCCGCTGAAGGTTATACCGGCATAGAGTGCCGTCTGGTGGATTGAGAGAGCCATGGCACGGCTTTTATCGTGAAAGCGTCCCAGTAACGAAGTCGCTGGCGGATAGTAAAAAGCCTCGCCGGCACCGGTCGCCATGCCGTAAAAGACCACGAAAGCCAGCAGACCACCGCCAAGACCAGTGAGCAGAGTGCCGGTACTGAACACAATAATACTGATCAGAACCTGCTTTTTGCGCCGCATGCGGTCGCCCAGAAATCCGGCCAGCGGCACGCAGACGCCATATATAGCTGTAAAGACCGTCTGCACCAGTCCCGCCTGGGTATCGCTCAGATTCAAGGCATCCTGAATCAGGGGAAGCACCGCATTGTAAATCTGGCGATTTCCCTGATGCAGAAAAAACGCGACCCACAGCAGAACCACCAATAGCCATTTATATGAAGGAAGGGCCTCGCCCTCGATTTTCTTGTTTTCCGAATACATTCTCAGTCCTCTCATTTAATGAGTATTTGTAGATTACTGCAATTACCGTAAAATGTGCTAACACGAGTTTCACCCGCACCCCAAGTGTAGTAGTCGCTCTGCCGTGCCACGGCGTAGTTTCGTTTGCGGGACGAAGCCTGGTGAACGACACAATGCCGTTCATAGAACGGCTACTACACTTCAATTTCTTGTTTTTCACAACAGAAGTCGAAATTATAGCAACTAACGGCGTTTACGCAAAAAAATATAGAATTTACGCAAACATATTGCTGCTTTTTAATAAAGCTGGTTGCGCCGGGTGAAGACATCCTGCCTACAATTCTCCGACAAAGAAACCGTAGGGCTCCAAAGTAAATCCCCCGGCAGCATCACCTTCGGCCCCCTCAACCATAAGCGGATTAAAGGAACCGTCAACCCCTTTGAGAGTAAGCTTTATCTCTTTGTCACTGAGGTTGCTGACCGACAAAATTTCTTCATCGTCGCAGCTGCGCACAAAAGAGAGCACTTCAGCGGGAGCATTGTTATCAATCCAGTTCACATCTCCGCGACGCAATGCCTTCCTGGATTTACGCATTTTACATAGCTCGGTGCAGAACTGCCGCCGGGCCCGGCCCTCCCTGGTTCCGGCATTGGCCCAGTCGATAGGCATCTGCCCGAATATGGAGTGACGCGCCTTGTCACATACCTCCTGTCCGTTGTAGATCATCGGAACACCATCCAGGGTGAAGAGACCAACCAGGGCCACATTGACCCGTTTGAATCCCCAGCGTTTTTCCACACGATTGTCATAATCGTCGTTTGCAAAATCATGGTTGTCGATAAACCGGATAAATTTGGCACCGCCTTCAGGCCGGCTGTTGAACATTGTCTCCCATGCCTCACGAATCTTCGTCGCATCATTCCATTTCTTATAGTTTTTATGCCAGCCATAGCAGAGGTCATAAGCTTTCAGCTGGTTTTCCGGGCGGGTTCCCTCTGCCAGCATTCCTATATCCGGACGTATTTTCTGCAGGCGTTTTCTTGCCGTTTCCCAGAAATCAAGCGGTATAGCATCAGCGACATCAGTTCTGAAACCGTCCACATCAAAATCCGTTACCCAATATTCCATGTTTGCCCAGAGATACTCCCGCAACTCAGGATTATCCATGTTGATGGCGGGAAAACCCCACCGGTGAACGATAATCTTTCCATCCTTATCCCGCTTGACGAAATCCGGATGATCTTTGAGAAAAACAGCATTCGGTCCACAATGCAGATAAACCATATCCAGCATGACACGCATGTCATGTCTGTGCGCGGCCTTGACGAAGTTTTTAAGGTCGGCATCTGTTCCGTACTCAGGATCAACATGGTAATAATCCTTCATCCGGTATGGATTGCGCGGATTGTTTGTGCCGGACTTCTTCTGACGCGGGCTCCAGCCTTCGGGGTCATCATCCGAAACAAAAACCGGACACATATAGAGGATGTTGACACCCATCTCGGCCAGCTCCGGGATCTTCTTCGCCATATCATTCAGTCTGGAACCTCTGACAAATGCCCGCGGCTGAATCTGATACATAATGCCGTCGTGTATCCAGTCGGGTGAAACGCGTGCGTGCCTTTGATTAAGCGGTTTTCTGAACTTGCCAGCATAGAAGCCGCAGCCCTTTATCTCCAGTGTTTTCACATTATCCGCATTTTTCAAAGTTGTTACATTCCGGAGAAGCAGAGTGTTGAAAGTGATTTCCTTTTCAAAAGGCAATGTCACTTCAACTGTAAGGTCCTGTTTGGTCATATTTATAAGAACAAATATTTGCTCGGAATCAGTTGTCCGCAGAAAAGAGATCACCTTATCCGGAGCGCTGTTCTCCAGCCATATCAAGTCGCCATGTGTCAGTGTTTTTTCTGTGTGGCGCAATCTACAGAGTTTCTGGCAGAGTTCAAAACGTTCTTTACCACGCGGCGTATCGCCATTCGCCCAGTCGATAACCATTGATCCCTTAACAGCATGGATATTGTGACGGGATGTATCGGCGACTTCCTGCCCGTTATAGAGCCAGGGCACACCGTCAACAGAGAAATTCAGAACAAGAGCGGTATCCACCAGATCCGGTCCCCATATTTTGTTCGGACGTTTCCAATCAAGAGTTTTGCAGGTGGTGTCATGACTCTCCAAATAGTGGATAAATCGCGCGCCGGGAAGAGCTGCTTTGTTCGTACGCTTCCAGGTATCACGTATCGCCGATACGGGTTTTTCCTTCAGATAAACTGATTGAAGTGTCCGGTACCACGAAAAGCTGTAATCCAGATCAAAGGCTTTGAGCTGATTGTTTTTTCTGAAACCTTCAGCAAGCATAATAACATCAGGATTGATTTTCTCCAGGCGTTCCCGGGCGGTTTCCCAGAAATCAAGCGGAACCGCACCAGCAACATCCGCCCGGAAACCGTCAACACTGAAATCTTCTGCCCAGTATTCCATATTACGGATCAGATACTCACGCAGTTCGGGATTAGCGTGATTCAGAACAGGAAAGTTCCAGTGTCCTGTATCAATACTGCCATCTTTATTGCGTTTTACGAAATCCGGATGGTCCTTCAGAAAAACCGCATTGGGGCCGCAATGATAGAAAACCATATCCAGCATTACCTTCATGCCCAGCTTGTGCGCACGGCTGACAAACTCCTTCAGATCCTGATCCGTCCCGTATTCCGGGTCGACATGATAGTAATCCTTCATCCGGTAGGGATTACGCGGGTTGTTCATGCCAGAGGCCTTCTGGCTTGAACTCCAGCCGGAGCGATCCGTATCCGGATCAGAGACAAATATCGGCAGGACATAAAGAATGTCAACACCCAGCTCCGCCAATTGCGGCAACCGCTTCTCCACAGCCTTAAGCGTTCCCTCTTTCGAGAAAACACGCGGGTGGATCTGGTAGATCACGCTCTGCTTAACAAACTCAGTGACCGGTTTCGCGAGCTCTTCCTGTTTTTCCGCGGCACTAAGGCCGGAGGCAGAGGCGAGCAAACCGATTAAAAGAATAAGCTTTTTTTTCATTGTTGTTCCCTTTTGTGGACATAGTGGCCTCTGTGGACCCACAACCGACAAATCTTTTGCGCATTTACGCATTTGCGCACTCACGCACTTTCTACACTCCGTCGCCATCTTCGGACAGATGAAATTCCGCTGTCTGCTCACTGCCCGCCGCATTTTTATAGGTCACGCGGTAGTTCCCTTTGAATCCCCGGAACTTCACTGTGCCATCTTGGCCAGCTTTGAGAGTTTCGCGTGTTTTCCACTCATCGTTGATCAGCCTGTTCAACTCGTAATAGGACGGTTTCGGCTGCATATCACGGGTAAAGATTCCTGAGATAGTCGGCTCACCGGGAGCGCCGCAGTCATCCACCACGTTCCACCAGGTAATTCCCATCATAGGCTTGATGCTGAACCAGGTACGATAGAGGTTACGTGCCACAACCGCCTGTATAGCCTTGCCGCGCTCATCGTCACCGGGAGAGGTAATCGTGATTTCACTCAGATGAATCGGCCGGTTTAGCTGCGACAGAAGATTCATAGTATCGCGGATCTGCTGCGGTGAATTGACTGGACGCCTGCCCTTTTCACCATCGCCGATCTTCAGACAGTCCTCGGGTTTAAACAGATGCATCTGAGAGCCAACCACATCAATGCGGCAGCCGCGGGTAAGAAGATCCTTCACCAGGTTGACATAACGCTTGTCGCTGCTATAATCGTTGATGTTCAGAAGAACACTTTCGGGAAAGAGCTCCCCCGCCATCTTCATGTAGCGGTAGGCATAATCACCGGGCATCAAAGAACCGTACCAGCTGTTGC
>JAWOEI010000127.1:0-19692 GCA_046482825.1 Kiritimatiellia bacterium | reverse complement strand
AAACCATTTGCATATCACAGAGGCTCAGTTTGGTTCCCTGCCTGTCGGCAGACAGGCGGCTCCGCTGGTTTAGTTGCTGTAGCCGAGGTCCTTGACCTCGGAAGATGCAACCACTTAGAGCTGGGTGGGAGGGGCAGAGCCCGCGTCAGCTGCTGTAGAATTGTTTTGAAAGCAAGGCGAAAGCCTGAGATGCGGCAACCAGGATCAATGCGGGAAGAAATCCTGCCGTCCCGGCAGCGGAACATAGACATGCTTGCAGCATCAGGTGATTGCGGATATGTCCTCCTACAGTCAGCGGAACAGCTTGAGTTCTGTAGAGAACTCCCCCGAGAAACCAGGCCCGCATAAGTGTCATGACCATGAGAAAAACATAGACTGTCGCCGCTGGCTGCATCAGACAATCCAGCATGGAAAGAACAACAGCAAGTCCGGGCAAAGTAATCAAAAGCGCTGCAAACGGAAACATCCGCTGAAAACCCATCGATTTCTCAGCATCCATCTCGTGTCGGGCAATTGCGGTTATTCCGATAAAAGTCAGGGTTATCGCGGCAAAGCCTGTCAATGCCGGTAAACCTTCCATCCCGATAATGCGATGCGGCGATGACAGCGCCGCAAACACACCAAGCATAAAACTGCCCCCCCGGCAAAGTCCCATGACAACAGTCCCGAAAAAACGGACATTCTTTAAACCTGCATTATACAAAAGAATAAAAGCGGATAAGGCCGTGGCCGCATAAAAAACAGCTCCTCCGGCGAAAAGAGCCAGATTAAGACCGCTAAGGGCAAAAGCAACCGCCACACCACGTGCACTGTTAAAGGAAATCTCACCTGACGGCAACGGCCTTTCGGGGCGCTCACAAAGGTCAACCTTGAGATCCACCATATCATTCAGAACCAAACCGAAACAGTAAAGGCAGACTGATGCTCCTGCGGCACACACAAGCGACCATGAGAATCCGACATCCGTCACTGCCGCAACCAGAAGATATCCGGCAACAGGATCACCCGGAACTGTCAGCAGGTTGGGAACCCGCAACAACCGGAGCCACGGAAAAATTTTCGCGTTTTTTTGTTCGGTATATTGCAAAATTCCCTTAATTGACATCACGCCGCACCATACTTTGCTGTAAACCTGAAAACGGCAGTTGTCATGTTATCGTAAATGCGGATTCGCTGTTTTCGAAAGCCCGGATTTTACAGAAATGCCTTTAATCGCCCCCAGACGACCGGTAAGCAGTCCTACTTCGTCCGTTGTGGCTTCTACAACCAGGGTAATCACCGAAACTCCGCGTTCGCGCTGAGGCAGACCTACCCTTGCCAGAATAATGCTGGAGCTTTCTGACAACAAGTCGTTCACAGTGGCCACACATTCGCGGTCCTCAATAATAATCCCGATAAATCCTATTCTGCGGTTCATAATTTTTAGGGGTTAGGGAGCTCCCTAATCCCTTCAACTCCCTAATCCCCTGCTGCGTGCAGCCGCAGCGGCAAGGGTTTTTTCCAGCACAGAAAAAGCATCTGATGCACTCAGAACATTCATTCCGGCCTCAGTAGTTCCGCCGGGGGAGCATACCGCTTCGATAAAAGCTTTTATATCGCGTCCGGACTCCTGCAGATACACTGCGGTTCCTATCATAGTCTGTTCCGCCAGCAGACGTGCGGCAGACTCCTCAAGACCGAGCCTCACCGCACCGTCTATAAGCCCTTTCAGGAAATAGGCGATAAAAGCGGGACCGGAACCGCTCAGTGCTGTTACGGCATCAAAGCAGTTTTCAGGCAGTTCAAGCACCGCCCCGGCGCTGCCGAAAATTTGAGCCGTTATGTCACGGTCTTCTTCCGTGCAACCATCCGCCATACAGAAAACACTCATCCCCTCCTGTGCCATCAAAGCAAGATTCGGCATAACTCTCACCAGACGCGAGTCACTTCCGCACACTCGTCGGAGAAACTCCAGTTTCTTCCCTGCGGCAATAGAGATGATCAGATGATCATGAGTGAAAAGCGAAGTTAAAGAGCTTAAAAGCAGTTCCGTATCCTGCGGTTTCACTGCAATGATAACAACTTCAGACTTTTTGATCATTTCCGCGGCGTCAGCAGTTGCTTTCACACCGAACTGATTGCGCATTAAAGCCAGCCTTTCCTCCGATTTATCGCAAGCGGTAATATCATCCGCAGCAGCCAGCTCACTCTGAAGAACTCCACTGAGGATAGCCTCAGCCATCTTTCCTGATCCTAAAAAGCCTATTTTCATTATGTATCCTTTTCACAGCCGCGCTCACGGGTTTACACGCATAACTGTTACGCATATCCCTTGCGCTGCAATTCAGCACTTAATTCAACCTGCAGCATCTGAAGATCCATCTCCGAAGGTTGATAACCTTCCTTCTCCGGCTCAAGCCCGAAGCGTCCCATACGGTCAAGCATCCAGCGGGATTTCACCCCGTCAGAGAAGGTTACCTCACCGCTGACCACCGCACCGGGCACCACAATCTGGTCTATCGAGACGGAAACGCCGGTTCCGGCACCCGCCCCGTTTTCATCACCTTCTGAATCCGCATCATCCTCGGTCTGCGAATCCTTACCCGCAGGAGCGCTTTCCTCCGTATCAGACTTTTCTTTTTCCGGTTCCGGCTCCGGTTCATCCTGCACTTCGGCGCCGATTTCGAGCACAAGCAGTCTGACATCCATATAGGTCATAGTCAGATCGTATTTTTCCTTCAGTTTTTTCTGGACATCCGCCAGAGAATCACCGGCAGCCAGCCACTCCTTGATGGAATTGCGTTGTTCATCGGAAATCATCATTTTTCCCTCCTACTCAAAACCTGAATTATTGCGTCCTTCCCGTCTGTGTACAGCCACCTGATAAAGACGGAAAACTTATTTTTCTCTTGCTCAGGGATTATCTCTAAGCACCCTGCAACCCGTCAAGCACTAAAGCTGCTTTCAAGTGCCTGCGTAAATTGTAATATTGGCTCGGACACTTGAAAAAGGCGGTGAAGACACAAGCTCATATAAGAAAGGGAGCCACAAATAAGGGCTGTGGTATGAAAATGACCGATAAGCTGGCAGTGGAATTGAAAAGGGGGATAGTTGAAGAAAAAACCACGACGGAAGCGCAAAAAACGCAGAATACCTGTGCTCCGGACGTGGAGGCCTGCTCGTTTACGGATCCCGGCAACTGGTCAGAAATGGCGGCCGGTAAAGATAAGCGGTTTTTCTCTAATTAAACAAGCACCCCGCAGAATGATCAGCGCTGCTGTTCTTCCGCAATAATGCTCTGCATGCGGTTGACTGTTCCAATAAAATCGTTATTCTGCTTGATAAGTGTCTGACACATCGTAACCAGTTCGGCGCAACGGTGCAGAGTGGTGATGCGCGACTTTCCCAGCTCTTTGCGACGGATTTTAAGGCTTTCCACACTCTCTTCCAGAACAGCAATCCTCTGTTCAGACTTCAGAAGCGTACGGCGTGTCTGAAAAAGCTGGGAAAGAACCTCACCTGTTGAAAGATCAAGGTCGTCAAGATTCATTCCTGATGGAATGGGCACGGTCACAGGCTTTCCACACTCTACGCAATTGATCTGCAAACCGGCTCCCCGGTAATCAATCACAAGACCGTGATTACAGTGCGGGCAGTTAAACACTATATCTGTATCGCGTATTTCTTCGTCACCGTCACTGCTCTGTGCCACCAACGAATCATCCTGAATATTCTCTTCCATACCGCCTCCTTAAAGGCGATGGATCGTACACGCACGTGCTGCCCGGCTTGATTCCGGACGCATCAGGGTTTAACCACTTTGCCTGCTTTTATACAGGCTGCGCAGACCTTCATGCGTTTAACTCCACCGCTGCTTGTCTTCGCCCGAACCATCTTGATGTTGGGCATAAAACGACGTTTTGTAATACCGGTTGTGTGCAAGCCGATACCACCTTTGTACTTGGCAAGACCATGACGGACAACTGTATTTCCGGTACGCGGTCCTTTTCCACATATTTCGCAAACTTTTGACATTTCTAAATCTCCTACTCGAAAAGGGCTGAATAATATCAGTTTCCAGACTCCACTTCAAGGACAAACGGAGTTTTTTTGACCTGCGAAATCCTCTTTTATTTTTACTCTATAATTTATCAGCGTTTTTAACAAGAGATAAAAAGAAATAAATCACCCCTCATAAGAGATAACAACGAAAGGGTAATAACCGGATTTGGTATAATTGCTGACAAACTTATGCTGATGCTGCGCGTTCTCCCGCTTACGAAAGCACCGCACCTTGCAAGCACCGGGCAGCCCTACGGCTATTACATTACAACGGGATCCAGCGGCAAAGCCCGCAGTCGCATGAAGGCTTTTTCACCTGAGATGGGAACAGATGCCTTCCATTGCTGTATATCGCCTTCCTGACTGATAAATTCAGTTGTCGTACCATCCGTTCCGATAACATTCCAGGGGCCAGCGGGTGTCGATGCCCAGATTACCTGCAACTCAACTTCCACTGCACTTTCATCACGGGGGTACACAATGGAAAACATGCTGCCCGACGTATCTTTGACAATTGTCACAAGATCAGCGGAAGAGCAGGTCTCAAGTGCCGTAAGGCCGCAGGCATACTTCAGAAGATTGGGAATGCCGTCATTCGCAGGTGTATCCTCGTAATCACTCAGTTCAGACGGTATCTCCTGCTGAAACGTCCAGAACGAATAACCGACAGATTCTGCAGAATATGCTACCACAGTGATCTTTTTGTATATATGCTCTCCACCGTAATCAGCTGTAATTGTTATCTCTTCATCCATTGAGACGTTCGATGTTTCGAGAACACCCCCATTGATTACAGCATAGGAGCTTTCAGTATTCCATGCTGCGGAAGCAGTCACATCGCTCTCTGAAAGGTCGTTCCACAGGGCTGTACAGGTGTAGGTGGCGGTTGAATTTTCGTCCACCTCTGAAGGCCCCTCGATGACCAGACTGAGCACTGTCAGCGGCCTGTCTTTAATAAGCACATCCTGTGTTGCGCTCTTTTCGCCGAAAACAGCTGTTATAACAACGGACTGATCCGAAGAAACCTCCTCTGCGGTAAGTTCGCCGGAGCTGCTGACAGAAGCATACTGGGTGTTATCAACACTCCACACAGTCTCAGAGGTCACATCGGATGTTGCACCGTCGCTGTAGGTTGCCGTACAGGTATATTGCGCACTGTCCTGCTCAAAAATCTCATCGGAACCCGATATTGAAACGGAAAGCAGTTCAGGAGGTGTATAATTCTCTGTCTGCCAGATAAGATCATAAGCGTTACCGGTGTAAACGTAATCAGGATTATTACTGGTGACTTTGATATAATAAGTGCCTGTTGAAGGAACAACGCAATCAATATTTTCATTGTCTGTAGTTGTTGATTTATAATACAACTGAGTATTGGAAGAATCATAAAGGGAAATTTCAATATTTCCTTCAGAGTGAGAAAATGTACACTCAGCAGTAACTCTTCTTTTTACATCATCGTTTACAGATATTTCAAACCAGTCATCGTCATTCTGATAACCGAGACCGTCTGTCAATGACAACAACGTACCTTCCGTAAGCCCAGTGAAAGCATCTGAAAGAATACTGTTCGGCTCATAACTGTCCTCTGAAAAATATTCCCAGCGCAGATCATATACACTCCCTTTATAATCGGATCTGGTCCAGATCTTAAGATAGTAAGACCCCGTGGCAGGAACGATTTCATCAAGATATTCATTATCCGTAACTGTGAGTCTCTCAGCCACCACATTACTCGATGAGTTATAAAGAGCCATATCGATATCGCAATCAGCATTGGAAAAGAGACAATCGACCTTAATCCTGCAATACGCGGTATCAGGAACATCAATTCTGTACCAGTCTTCATCATTCAGAATAGGATCGCCATCAACCGCTGAAAGCCAGACATTGGAAGACAAACCCGTGTAGGCATTTTCCATCGTGTCGTTTTCCTCATATTTGTCATCTTTCACCAGAGGCACGACATCATTGACCGCAGCGGAAAAACATATCGCTGGCGCACAGAAAAAAGCGCTTAGCATGATCAAAAACAAAAAAATTCTTTTCATAAAAATCTCCCGGTAAGAAAGTTGCAAATATCCTGCTGTGTTTAATAATATGGCGTTCCATATACTTATTAAAACAATGCTGTTGCAGAGAATTTACTTCACCTCCTACAATAAGAATTTAGCATACTCATACTCAGCAGAACAAAGAAAATAACGGAAAACTTAGTGGTGGCCTGAAGCATGAATTCCTGTGATTAAAAACTTATTTCGACATTGATTTTTTCCAATTTGCATTACTTTATTGCCATTCTCAAGCAATTGAACTAAATTGACTCACCAAAACGCAGAGCGTTTTCTGCCAAAGATGCGACAGTTAAAATACATACGAAAGATGAAATATATGAACTGCTCATATTACTTTGCCCCCCGTTACTCCTTCGTCCCGCAAGCGGGACTACGACGGAACAAGTTGGTTGCGGTCCCGCTCAGCGGGGCAGCTTTGGTATATTGAACCCTTAAAAAATAAGCGTTATAGTTGGATGTTATGGCAAAAGCTTTGTTAGAAGTGGAGAATCTTGAGATTTTTTTTACAAGGGGAGGGGAACGGACAACCCCTGTGCGCTCTGTGACGTTCAGTATGAAAGAGAACGAAAGAGCCGCGATTGTAGGTGAGAGCGGCTGCGGCAAAAGCCTTACCGCGCTGTCACTGACCCGTCTCCCTCCGCTGGACAGAGCCACTCTGCGGGGACATGTGCGATTCAGAGGCAAGGAACTGCGTAACCGGACGGATTTTGAAGCTTTACGCGGCAGCGGCATTGCCTATGTGTTTCAGGATCCTTCAGGAAGCTTGAATCCCGTGATGAGAGTGCAGGACCAGATGGCTGAATGCCTGCAGGGAATGGCAAAACAAGAACGAAAGAAAAAGACCATTGAACTGCTTGCGCGCACAGGCCTGCCCGACCCGCCCCGCGCGATAACAGCCTATCCCTGTGAACTGAGCGGAGGGCAGCAGCAGCGGGTAATGCTGGCAATGGCACTGGCGTCCAGTCCGAAACTGCTCATCGCCGACGAACCGACAACCGCACTGGATGTAACCACCCAGAAACAGGTGCTCGATCTGATAGATGAACTGGCCGCAGCTTCGGAAATGGCCGTTCTGCTGATCACGCACAATCTCGGACTGGTGGCAGGTCATACAGATCGGGTTAATGTCATGTACGCCGGCACGATAGTGGAATCCGGCAGTGTAAAGGATGTTCTGACCCATCCGCGTCATCCCTATACCCGCGGTCTGCTCAACGCGGTTCCCAGGCTCTATGCGCCGGAGAATTCTGAACTGCAGGATATTCCCGGCACAGTGCCCCCGCCTGACAACTGGCCGGAGGGCTGCGCCTTCGCACCGCGCTGCAACAGAGCTCTTGAGAGATGCAGAAAAGAAAATCCTGCGGCGGTTGTCGTTAACGGACACGGTTTCAGTTGCTTCAATCCTGTTTAGGTCCTTCCCTGAAGGACAAAACAACATGTTGTCGCTGGCAAATCTACAGGTGGCTGATCCGCCGCAGGCTTCGGAATGCGCAGACCCCGTCTGCGCTTATAAATATGAGATCCTGCCATGCCACGGCGTAATGCAGCTTGCGGCATGAAGGCAGAGCGCACATAAGGCCGACCGGGTCGGCCTTTTCAGAGCGGCAGAATAATAATTTCCGCATTCGGGCTGATACTAACCGGTTGAAGCGGCAGAGGATAACCGCTATATTTACACCATGTCAGAAAAACGCAAAAGACCGGTTCTGGAGTTGAAAGATGTTTCCATTGTTTACAAAACCCGGAGACGGCCTGCTGTCCGGGCGGTCAGCTCGGTATCATTCTCACTCCGTCGGGGTTCTTCGTTCGGTATTGTCGGTGAAAGCGGTTGTGGAAAAACATCGCTGGCCCGGGCCATTATAGGGCTGAAGATGCCTGAAGAGGGAAAGCTGTTCTTTGAAGGTAAAAATCCGGCTGAATTCAGCTTTGCCGA
Organism: Kiritimatiellia bacterium; assembly: GCA_046482825.1. GTDB lineage: Bacteria > Verrucomicrobiota > Kiritimatiellia > RFP12 > UBA1067 > M55B167. Next base: position 11,643 of record JAWOEI010000127.1, on the reverse strand, counting down.
GTATGCTGAATACCGCCGTAAGGTACAGATGATATTTCAGGATGCGGCGGGCTCGCTCAATCCCAGAATGACCACCCGCCAGACGCTTACGGAAGTTCTGAAGGTGCACCGGATGTGCCGCCGGGACGAACTCCGCAAACAGATCGGCAATCTTCTTGATCTCGTGGCTCTGCCTGAGAGGCTGCTGGATGTTTATCCGCGCGAGATGAGCGGCGGACAGTGTCAGAGGGTCAGCATCGCCCGCTGTCTTGCGCTGGAACCGGAACTGATCATAGCGGATGAACCGGTGAGTGCACTGGATGTTTCGGTGCAGGCACGTATACTGAATCTGCTTAAAAAGCTCCGGCATGAACTTAATCTTGCCATAATTCTGATTTCACATGATCTTGCTGTTGTCCGACACATCTGCGACCATGTGGCGGTAATGCATCGCGGCATTTTTGTTGAACGCGGAATCACCGCTGAAATCATGAGGCACCCGCAACACCCCTATACAAAAAAACTGCTCAGTGCGGTGCCTGATGTAAAGAGCGGACTGGAGGCCCGGATGAGTACCGGAGTGAGGGATGAATTATGAAAGATAAAGAAATACGCGGAATAGAGAACAAATCAGTTGTAAATCGGCATAAGCGCATCCCGCTTGTACTCGGTTCGGCATCGCCGCGCCGGAAAAAAATTCTTGAAAAACTTATCCGCGACTTTTCAGTTATGACTGCGGAAACAGAAGAGATACACGATGCCTCCGATCCGGTACGCACTGTCACGCAGAACGCTCTTGCCAAATACCGGGCTTGTCGCAGGCTGACTCATGAAGCAGCCATTATCACAGCCGACACCCTGGTCTGGTTTAAAGGAAAACTGATAGGAAAACCGGAAAACATTGAAGAAGCCGCAAGTTTTCTGAACGCCTTTTCCAGCAGTTCACACATAGTTTTCAGCGGCATCGCGCTGGGAATGCCCGGTGAAAAAGAACCGGACTTACGAGTGGAGGCTTCATCGGTTCACTTCAGAGAACTGAGCGGGAAGCTGATAGATGATTATCTGAAACAAACTAAACCGCTCGATCGAGCTGGCGCGTATGACATTGATGAGAACGGAGAACTTCTGATTGAGGACTACAGCGGCTCTTATACAAACATCATGGGACTGCCCGCTGAAGTTATACGGGACTGGCTGGCAGCCTGTCGAATTTCCGGACATCTGCGGCATCCCCCCGTAATTTAAACGGGCTGAAGCGCGGTAATAGCTGTGAGGCCTATGCCGTCCGCACGGTCAACTGATCAACATTCTATTTCAAGGCTTTTTTCAGATAGGGCAGATACTGGTGGGTGTAGGTGAACAGCGACCAGATGTTAACCACAACCAGAAACAGCTCACAGGCATATATCAGCGGACGCGGCAGAAAAAAAGGGTGCAGAGCCACGTACACATATATCACACATGCAATGGGAAAACTTGCGGCAGTCCTGAACTTTCCCGTCCAGTTGGCGCGGCAGTCGGCTTCAAAAAGAGAACCGACTGATCGAAGGAACGTCACCCATTGATCACGCAGGATATATAAAACCGTGAATATCAGCATGATCAGCGAATGAGTGCTCTCATCGGGCTGGCGACCGAGAAGCCACAGAAGAGTCGGGAAGACCACCAGGTAAAACACCTTATCCATCAGAGGATCCGCCATCGCCCCGAATTTTGACACCACTCCCCATTTACGCGCAAGCCGACCGTCGTACAGATCGGTCAGCGAGGCTATCCCCAGGGAAATCGTTGCAACTACGGCAAGAGCAGAAAACTGCGGTTTATACGCGTGAACAACCGCCAGCACCATAAATAGAACAACAAAAGGAACCCGACCAAACGTGACGCTGTTTACCACGAGAAGTTTACGCTTTTTATTCATGCGGCTATAGAAGCATATTGATTACCTTTTGAAAACATCAATCTTTTATAAAATGACATAAACAGTCTGATATCAGATTATTTGCCGAACAGGCCTTTCAACTTCTTTCCCGCATCCTCAGCCGCCTTACCGGCAGACTCGGCAGCGTCCTTAGCTGCCTTTTCAGCGGAATCGGCGACATCACCGGCAGCTGCGGTTGTGGATTCCGCAGCAGACTTTGCGGCTTCGCCGCTTTTCCTGGCGGCATCTGCGGCACCTCCGCCGATACTGGAGGCTGCACCGGTGACAGCGTCCCTCAAACCGCCGAGAATTTCAGACATGACCTGTTCCAGAGCCTCTATCGCATTGACACCGCCGCTATCCTTGCCTATATCTTTCATTTTAATTGGCGGCAGCGGAACTGTTACCGCTTTGCCGAAGGTCAGTTTAGACGAATAGGCAACCGTACTTCCGTTGAGAACGAACTCTTCGATGACCACTTTCTTCTTAGCTTCGTCATCTGAACTTCTGTCTTCCTTCTGTTCCTTCTCAGCTTTCTGTGCTTTTTCAAGCATTGTATCGAAATTGGATTTACCGTTCTGTGATTCGTAGAGAATAGCCGGAGCATCAATGAAAATCCTCTCGATATAGATTGTATCACCTCTCACAAGAGAACTGGTCTTCAAATCAATGTCAACCGTCTTGACTGCAAAAGAGTCGTTTTCACTGTATCCTTCCGGATTCCCGATTTTCAGATCAGAGAGGATCAGCTGTCCGGCTACAGGCTTGAGTTGCACATCGCCGACGGACACAGTTCTTACTCCGAGTAGCTTAGGTCCCGCTGCAGCCGCCCCCTTCTGAACCAGAGGAGATATAGTCAGGGGCAGAGTCGCGATAAACCCTATCAATAAAACCAGAACAACGGCAACAACGCCCGCTGCAATTTTAATAATCTTTTTCATGTTGAATCCTTTACTCTATTTAGTAACAACTATAAACCAGTTACATCTATTATAGATCATAAACCTAAATACAACAACAGAAAAAAGGGCGCCATGCAGGCGCCCTTTTTTCTGTTGTTGTACAGCAATGATATCAGACCATATAAGTCGAGGCAGCAGTATCACCGCCACTCTCTGTCCATATATGATGGTGGAATTCGCCGCGCGGTTTATCCAAGCGCTCAAAGGTATGGGCGCCGAAGTAGTCACGCTGGGCCTGCAGAAGGTTGGCTGGCAGGCGTTCACTGCGGTATGAATCGTAATAGTTCAACGCAGTACTCATTGCCGGTACCGGAATTCCCAGAGATACGGCGGTTTTGATTACCTCACGCCATGATTCCTGGGCGCGTGTGACGACTCTCTTGAAGTAGGGGTCAAGCAGCAGGTTGGCCAGCTCCGGATTCTTTTCGAAGGCTTCTTTAATCCTGCCCAGAAAACGGGCGCGGATGATACAGCCCTGGCGCCATATAAGAGCTATCTCGCCATAATTGAGTTCCCAGTTATACTCATCGGCTGCGGCCCGCATCAGCTGATAACCCTGGGCATAGGAACAGATTTTTGAAGCATAGACCGCCTGTTCCAGCTGTTTGAGGAAAAGTTTCTTATCAACATCGGCCTTGTCCTTCGGCCCCTTCAGCTTCTTAGATGCGGCAACGCGTTCTTCCTTGATAGCGGAGAGACAGCGTGCAAAAACCGCCTCGGCTATCTGCGGGATACCCACTCCCAAATCCAGTCCGGCCTCGGAAGTCCACTTTCCTGTACCCTTCTGCCCGGCTGTGTCCATAATGACATCAACCATAGGCTTGCCGGTCTCCTCATCATACTGCGAAAGTATGTCAGCGGAAATTTCAATCAGATAGCTGTCGAGATTGCCCTTATTCCATTTGGCAAGTACCTTCTGCATTTCCTCAACGCTCATTCCCAGACCCCGGGACATCAGATCATACGCTTCACAGACAAGCTGCATATCACCGTATTCGATGCCGTTATGAACCATCTTGACAAAATGACCTGCACCATCCTTGCCTATCCATGAGCAACAGGGAGAACCATCGTCAACTTTGGCAGCTATATTCTGAAAGATGTGTTTGACAAAACGCCAGGCGGAAGGATCACCGCCGGGCATGATTGCAGGCCCCAGGAGAGCACCCTCCTCACCACCGGAAACACCCGCACCGATATAACGCATCCCCTTCTCTTTGACATACTCCGCTCTGCGGATGGTATCAGGGAAGTGGCTGTTACCGCCGTCAATAATTATATCACCCTTTTCCAGGACAGGGATCAGGGCATCTATAGTCATATCAACCGGCTGGCCAGCTTTGACCATAACCATAACACGACGCGGCTTTTTCAGGTTTGCGGCAAGCTCCTTGAGTGTCTTGCACCCGATAATATTCTTATCCGCTCCGCGGCCCTTGACAAATGCATCCACCTTGGAAGTGGTACGGTTGAAACAGGCAACGGTATAACCCTTACTTTCCATATTAAGAATCAGATTTTCGCCCATCACCGCCAGACCGATCAAACCGATATCGGCTTTTTTATTTTTTCTTTTCACTTTATTTCCCTTTTTCATTTTTTCTTGTCAGGCACTTTCTCTGGCGGTTTTTCCCGCCGGAACCGGATTGATCAGACTCCGCTGTAAGCGGCAAATCCGCCATCAACGGGAACAACCACACCGGTCACAAAACCGGCTGCTTCGGCTGAAACAAGCCAAAGAAGCGCACCGACCAGATCTTCCGGTTTCCCGAACTCACCCATAGGGGTGTTATTCAGAATCTTTTCAGAGCGCTCAGTGAGTGAACCGTCAGGATTCATCAGAAGAGCTTTATTTTGTGCAGTCAGAAAAAAACCAGGTGCAATCGCATTCACGCGGATACCTGCTCCGGCCATGTGTACGGCCATCCACTGGGTAAAATTACTGACAGCGGCTTTTGCGGCACTGTAAGCGGGGATTTTGGTCAGAGGGCAGAACGCATTCATTGAGGAAATATTGATTATCGTCCCGCTGCCGTTTGCAGCCATTTGTTTTGTAAATGCCTGCGAGGGAAGCAGAGTTCCCAGAAAATTCAGATTAAAAACGAACTCAACACCTTTCGGGTCAAGATCATAGAAGGTGATGAAATCACGGTTTTTATTAAGAAGATCATCAGGATTAAGATACTCCATCGATGTCGTACCTTTGGGATGATTACCACCGGCCCCGTTTATCAGTATTGAAACAGGACCGAGTTCGGATTCCACTTTTGCGTTTGCAGTTTCAAGACTGTCCTTATCAAGAACGTTACAACCAACCGCAACAGCCCTGCCTCCATCGGCAGTAATTTCATCAGCAATTTTCTGTGCAGACTCTTCTTTGAGGTCAGCCACTGCAACCGCGACACCGCATTCAGCCAGGGCTTTTGCCATACATCCGCAAAGAACTCCGCCGCCACCGGTAACGACCGCTACTTCATTTTTTAAATCAACCTTGAATGGTACGTCCATTGCTCCTCCTGTTTACTCTTGTTATAGATTCTGTTTTTCAAAAAACAAAAATGCATCTTCGTGAATACGGATTATTCACCACGCCGCAGATTCACGACAGCCGCTGCAAACTGCATGCAGCTCACCATGTCACGCAAAATCCCGATTGCAATACAGACATCTGCCGAAACCTCTGCATCAGTCTTTGAACCGCTCTTTGACAGCCCACAGACCTATAGCGGGGTTACTAATGTAAAAAATCTCTTCGCCGTCCGGCATTTTATTAAAACCGTCTTTCAGCTTTTCCGGATTATACCGGGCCATCGCATCTTCAATCTCAGCATACTTGAAACCGGCATCTTCAATCTCCTTACGGCTCAGTCTGCCTGCCGCATAGCTTATCTCAAAACGTCCTTCAGAGGAGCCGTGTATCAGATGCGCCGCGACACCGAGATTTTCACGCAGTTTTTCACTTTCATCGACAAACCGCATGGTTTTTCCGGTTCCGAAATATCCGAACTTTCTGATCAGTATATCAATTTCTTCGTCCTCACCGAACTCCTGAACGCCCGGTGCCAGAATCAGAAGTTCTCCCCCGTCAGCCATTGCCATACGGGTACGGTAAACAGCCTTGTTGCCGAGCCATGTGCTTTTAAATTCAGAAGGGTCGAGATACACAACACATTTCTTTAAAGGTTCTGAAAGCATTTCAAAATTAACTTTCAGAGAGAGATCCGCCGCTGTATTGAAAACTTCGATATCGGATCCCACATAGAGACCGCGTACCGCAAGAGATCCGGGTCCATCCGTATCATCACGTCCTACAACGGTCTGCACATAAACTGTTTCCGGCAGGGCATCACCGAAATGATCGGTTCCATAATTGTAAAGACGGCGCACCGGCGTATCCGCCCGTCCCATGATGCGTTCCATGCCGTACACTGCCCCCACAAAGTGGCTGCGGTGAATCGCAACCGATCCGCCTGTTCCGACAAAAAGGTTTTTATTGTAGTTCGCCATACCGACAACCTCATGCGGAACCACCTGCCCGATTGACAGAATAAGATCGAAATTTCCTTCCACCAGAAGTTTATTGACCTGTACCGGCCAGTCGAAATCAAGCGCCCCTTCGGTGATCTCACTCATATAGTCACCCGAAACGGTGCCGAGCGTGACCACATCATTACGCCAGTCATGCACTTTAAAAAGTTCCTGCGGCATCTCACCGAACATCTTGCGGATCTGTTCCGCAGTCATGGGAGAATGAGTGCCAAGAGCCGGAAGAACAGCCGTCAGGGCATCGCCGTAGTATTCATAAACAAACTGGGTCAGAAGACCGGCCTGGGAATGAAAGCGTGTGAAGTCAGGCGGAACAACCAAAACATTTTTTCTTTCGCCGAGTTTATCAAGCGCGGAAAACAGACCGTGCTTCATTTCAGCGGCACTTATTTTTAATTCAGGTGAACCTTGTCCGAAAAGCAGCATAAAGACCTCTCAAAAATATCCATACTATTGTTACAAATTACTGAAAGGAAATCAAGGGCAGGCATTAACAAATCCTGTCGCCGGGCGCATCTGTGAATCGGTGCACGGCGGGGTCACGGACCCCGCCCTACAGTAAAAATGCTTTGGAACTGTAATCGGGGGTCCTTGACCTCGGAAGATGTATGATGCAAATTGCCGTAAATTTGACGATTTGCACCAATTCGCAGTTGCGCCCTCTGTCGCCGACTATTTCAGGCGCAGCGGAGGGGGCGGTTTTGGAACAGATCTTTTCGCAGCTGCTGCTCCGTTCTTTTTCGTGGAACCGCTGCCTTTTTCATTACCGCCGGAGCTGATCATAGCAAACCCTTTGTTCAGGAGTTTCTCGGCTGCTGCATCACGTGTCAGGCGGGCGTCGCTGCTGAGCACCACAATGTTCAGCCGGCGGCCATTACGCTTGCAGGTAACCACAATCGACCACCCCGCTGTGCTGGTGTAGCCGGTCTTGAACCCGTCGCAACCCTCGACTTTTTTCTTGAGAAAAGGGTTGTGCGTACGCATATCGAAAGGATGTTTTCTGATAGGCGAATTGAACTGACGATATACTGCGGATGTGTATCTGTAAACCTCGGGATAGCGGCAGAGTTCATGCGCAAGAAGAGCCATATCACGCGCTGTGGTAACATTGTAAGGCTTGCCGGGATCGGGACGCAGGCCGTTTACAGTCGAAAAGCGGGTGTTCTTCATGCCAAGCTCCCGGGCTTTGTCATTCATCAGTTCGATAAAGTCTTCCTTGGTTCCGGCTACATGCTCCGCCAGAGCAACAGCGGCATCGTTGGCACTTTGAATCATCAGGGCATAAAGCATATCTTCAACCGGAATTTTCTCCTTTGGATCGAGATACACCTGTGATCCTCCGGTCTTATAGGCTTCGACTGAAACATCCACCATATCATCCAGTCCGATCTTCCCGGCTGAGATGCGCTCCTGCACCAGCAGCAGGGTCATGAGCTTCAATGTGCTGGCCGGTGAGCCGGGAGCATCGGCACGCTCTTCAAAAAGGATCTCACCGGATTGGGCATCCATGATTACCGCGCCGATATAGGGAGCCCGGGGTTTTCCCGGTGTCAGAGCGTTTAGATTCAGAACAGCAGCAAGTGATAAAATGAGAGTAATTGATTTTCTGTTAAGCATTTTCGTGTTTTGTTTTTGTTTTTATCTTTTGCATCCTACAACAGCATGGAACAAAGGGCTATGCTACTTCTCCGGCAGAGTTTTTCTGAAATCGTCCTTGTAGAGTCCGATGCGGTCAAAAGGTATCTCTTTGAAATCCGGGGCGATCCTTTTAATGGCAGGGCGCCACCAGCGCAGGCGGAAATCTCCCTCATCCCGGTTTTTAAAACCAAGCTTGATCGGGTCGTCGGGTGTTCCGTTCAATGTTTTAAACCCGTGAACACCGTCTTGTATCGAAATCGTGTTTGTGGAAGCGGTTGCAATCATCAAATTGTTTTCCATCTCAAACTTATCCATCAGACTCATTACCCTCTTGTCAAAGCGAAGAGGTTTTTTTCCGCAATCAACAAAAATATTATTTTTAACAGGGTTATAGAGCGGCTCACGCGGGGAATCCTCCATAATACGGGCCAGACGCGGATATTTCTCACTCCAGGGAGGCTGTTTGTAATTCATCCGTTCGGCTTTTCTTTCGAGATGCCAGGAGGAACCTGGTTTATTCCAGTTCTTCCAAAACATACCGCGGGCATCAATGTGCAGGCCGATAGGACATTCAACAATCAGATTATTGATAACAGGATGTTCCCTTCCGCCGCCTATCATTATGGCACGTCCGGCACGGAAGAATATATTACCTATAATTTCATCGCCGCAATCACAGTCATCAAAATAAAAACCCATAGTGTTTATATGGTCAGCATCACCGCCGAGATCATGAATATAATTGTGGCGCAGGATGTTGCCCTGGGTTGTCCAGTCGCGTCCGGTATAAAAGGCGCCAGCATCACCGGTTTCCATCACAACACGGTAAACCTCATTAAATTCCAGTAGATGTTCATTGCCTCCGTAGAGCACAGCAGCGTGCGGGGCATCATGGATGCTGTTATGGCGCATAATCTGCCCGCATCCATACAACCCGATTCCGGCAGCATAGGTGCGCTGGAACATTCCAAAATGATGCACATTGTTGTTCTCAATAATATTATCGGCCCTAGTCAAAGTTTTGCGGTCACCTCCATGCACAAGAATGCCGGCCCGACCGATCTGAAAAATATCACAAGAACGTACTGAGCAACCGGAGCCCCGCAGAAAAATTCCACCGGCCGCAAAATTGGCCACCTTGCATCCCTCAACATGAACGTCTTCGGCCTCCTTTATGGTCAGCCCCCGTGAATGCCCGTATTCAAAGTTGATCTGCCGGAATTTTACATGTTGCGCACCGGTAATTCTGATCATATTCTCGGATAAAGTTGCCAGAACTATATGGGCTGACGCAAACCCTTCTCCGGGGTAGAAATAAAGCAGCCCCTTTTCCCTGTCCAGATACCACTCCCCGGGGGAATCAAGTTCCTCCAGCAGGTTCAGCGCATAAAAACGACGCTCTTTTCGTCCCCAGGTGCCGCTTTTAATGCCGTATTTGTGTTTGGCAGCCAGTTTGATCTCCTTGGAACTTTTATCGTATGACGCTATACGAATAACTTGATCAAACCAGTCATGGGTCCAGTAACCGAAGAGCCAGACGCCCTTATCGATATCCCAGCGAAGCGGACGATCGTCCTCGAAGATAAATGAACCGGGATGATCCTTGCGTTCAGCAGGCTCAGGCGAATCGGGATCTGCCTTGCCGGTATCGACCACTTTGGAAAATCCGGCCCAGCCACCTTCTTCATTCCCGATATCAGGCCAGCGAGCGATTGTCATCATACGGCCGTCAACATACAGAAGCGGACTGGCTGGAACGCCCCGATAAGCAGTCTTGAACTTAGGAAAACCTCCTGCAGGAGCATATTCAGAGACATCACAGACCAACACTTTCGAGCGCACTTCCGGATCAAGCCGTTCTAATACCTTCTTATCCGAAACCGCCTTGAAATTTTCAGGCGACAGATCAACTCCGCCGTACAAATGAACTTTTCCCCGTTCACGTGCTTTATATACAACAGGAGCATCAGGAGTGCCGCTGTCTTCTTTTTTCAATTCAAAACTCTCTTTTATACGGTATATCCCCGGATTTATAGAAACGGTAACCTTTTCATCAGCCTCTATTGTTCCGTTTGCGCGTCCCTCGCGGATATTGTCGCGTGCCTGTTCGAGTGTTCTTAAGGGTGCTTTCTTACTGCCATTCCCCTTTTCGGAACCATCCGCAGAAACATGAACTGTATGATTTCCGGCATTGAAAAAGAATGAAGCAAGAAGTATTAAGATCGGTAATTGCATTTGTTACTCTCCCATGTAAACGTATTTCGAATATAAATATCATATCAGCATATAAGTTTAAAGGCTCTTTCAGTTTTTTAATTGAGTTTAATAAGATCCAGCGATATTATTTACCCGATTTAATTTCACATGCCGAAGTTAAAGCAGTCCATGAATAAAACAGCGCAGACATTTTGAAGAAGTGACAACTTCCGATATTTCAGGAGAGGAGAATATATATGGAAACAAAACCTACCAGACGGTCATTTCTCAAAATCAGCGGAATGGGTATCGCCACCGCCATGACTCCTGCGGCATTCAGCGCGCCGATGACAGACAAACCGAATTTTGTCATTATTTTTATGAACGATTCCGGGTTTGCTGATTTCAGTCCGTTCGGCAACCCCTCCTATCCGGCCACCAATATACAGCTGCTCGCTGGCAGCGGATGCCGTTTCACCAATTTCCATGTATCAGGGCAAAATCCTGAATGCACTGTCATTTCACACCTGTTGAATCTCAATGGATACAGAACAGCAGTTTTCGACGGGAAAACACCGCAGTTTTTGCAGAAGAAAAGGATAAGCGCAGCAAACATGAGCTCCCGGCATACCGGGCATGCCGTCGATTTTATCACTCGTCATAAAAACATCCCTTTTGCCCTCTGTGTCGCTCACCATCTATCCCCAGCCCGGAGTTCTGCCGGGGGGAATTTCAGGATTCACACTGGCGAAGGGTTCTATGCCGACGCAATGGCAGAGCTCGACCGGACCGTCGGAGAAATCATGCATTCTCTCAAAAAAAATGGTGTTGAAAACAACACACTACTTGCCTTTATATCTGGCAGCGGACCATGGATCCCGCCCCGGCCGCGTGACCGTCCCCCCGCCTGTCACGAACCTGAAATATCCGGTTCTGATTACGACAACCGCAATACGTGCATCATGAGGTTTCCGGGAAAAATCAAAGAGGGAACAAGCAATGACAGATTGATTCTTTCCGATGATCTGATGCCTGTTTTTGCATCATACATCTTCCGAGGTCAAGGACCTCGGCTACAGCAACTAAACCAGCGGAGCCGCCTGTCTGCCGACAGGCAGGGAACCAAACTGAGCCTCTGTGATATGCAAATGGTTTTTCATGTATTGAACAGTTGAGTGATATGCACCGCTGGTTTAGTCAACAACGCTATGCGTTGCATAGGAATAAAGAGAAAAAGGAATCCATCTGATTTTTCGTACTACAATCATTCAACTTGTTGTTTTTTGTGCGCGTTTTTCACGCCGCCATTCTCGTAAGTCCTTTTACTTCAACGGAAGAGGAACTCTTTATCACGCCCGCCAACTTTTGACCCTTTGCCGTTAAAACATAGCGGTTTTCTCT
>JAWOEI010000105.1:0-16849 GCA_046482825.1 Kiritimatiellia bacterium | reverse complement strand
GACATACTGAAACGCTTTCTCGCTGCCTGCATCAAGAGAAGGAACCACCAGATCAGCGTATTTCAATGCTGCACGCACCTCCGGAAGCCACAGCAGCGAACCGTTGGTAAGCACAGCAACAGGCACATCGGTGATCTTTTTAATCATAGAAATTATATCCCCGATACGGGAATGAAGGGTCGGTTCACCCGACCCCGAAAGAGTAATATAGTCAGGATTAAGAGCCAGTTTCGGTTCAAGCTGACCGACAACAACATCAACCGGAACCCACTCTTTTCTCTGAATGGTCTTGTTTGTTGTTTTTCCCAACTGACAGTATATACAGTCATAACTGCATGTTTTAAACGGAATCAGGTCAACTCCGAGTGAACGGCCGAGTCGTCTGGAAGGAACAGGGCCAAAAATATATTCTTGTTGTTTCACAATTTTATTTTCTCGTCATTTTTGTTCCGCATTTGGGACACTCCACAGCACTGCACGGTAACCCTCTGGCATGCGGAGCTGTTGTACCGCATTTCGGACAGACACAACTTCCGCCCGATCCAGCCGAAAAGGGGCCGCCCATTCTGCCGCGACCCGCGTCCTGTCCTCTTCCGAATCCGCTGCCTGCTCCCTGTCCGGCAGGTCCTGTTCCATCTCCTCTTGGCATAATTGCACCCCTTTCATCTGATTTATTTACAAAACTGAATGCATAAATACCGTGTATTCTATCTCTATATCTCAGTCCGGACAAGGAAATTTTGTTTTCTAAAGCTGCTTTCAGCCGCTTGTCTTCGAGCAACGCACAGGCAAACCAGGCTTAAACAAGCTGGAGGACGTTCGAAAACCTTTCCAAATGGGATACAGCTTAAAAGTCTGGAGTCCTCACAGCGTTTTTTAAACAGCCCAGCGCTTCAAAAGGCTTATTTTATCAGAATCGAACCGAAATTATCGATTATTCAATATCAATTCACCGAAAAGCACGTGCAAAAGCATAAAATTAAAAAACTTTCCGAATATCCTTTGCACAAACAAGCCGTTTTTGAGATAATTTTACGCAATTTTTCAAACCCCGCTTATTTTATCTGATACTGAAACTATCAACTACTGGAGGTCAAAACCGTGAGTACCGAAACAAACCCGGCAAAGGACACCGCTATGTCTTCAGAGCTTAGCGCGTTTATTGCTGAATGGAAGGATAAACCGGGAAACCTGATCATGGTCCTGCACAGGGTCCAGCAGGAATTCGGGTATATTCCACGTAAAACTGCATTCGAAGTGGCAGATCTGCTTGATGTGCCGCTGGCCAAGATCTACGGGGTTATAACATTCTATAACTTTTTCAAACTGAAAAAACCGGGCCGCAACCAGATTCAGGTCTGCATGGGAACCGCCTGTTACCTCAAAGGCAGCGAGGATATCATCACTGAACTCGAAGGGATTCTGGGAGTCGGGCTCAACGCTGTTACACCGGACGGAGAGTTTTCCGTTGAAGCCGTCCGCTGCGTCGGCTGCTGCGGTCTGGCACCGGTTATGGTGGTCAACGGTGAGGTTTACGGCAAGGTCGAAATAAAAGATCTGCATGGAATCATCACTGAAATAAAGAAGGGGTGAAATAGTGCATGCCTCCATATGTGATTACATCGCCGATCTTGCACAGAACTCGATAGAAGCGGGAGCATCACATATAGAGCTGGAGGTTTACACCGGACCGGAAGTTATTCGTGTATGTGTTTCAGATAACGGCTGCGGGATGGACAACAATACGCTGGAAAAAGCGGTTGATCCTTTTTATAGCAAGGCTGGCAAACATGACCACCGTCGTATAGGCATGGGCCTGCCTCTGCTTTATCAGACAGCTGAAGCGGTTAATGGTACAGTTGAGATACAATCAGCGCCGGGAAAAGGCACAAAAGTCAGATTTGCTTTTGATGCGACTCATCTGGACACACCGCCTCTGGGCGACCTAAGCGGAACAATTATCGGCATGATGACATTTCCCAAAAGTTTTGATCTCAGACTCATCAGAAAAACTCCGCGTGACAGCTACGGAACCTCACGGAGTGAACTCAGCGAGGTTCTCGGCTGCCTTGACGAAAGTGCGAATACAATACTGGCAAAAAACTTTATTCAGACTCAAGAAGACAATCTTATATTGTGAAGGAGATAATATGGCTAAGCTGACACTTGACGATCTGCGCAAACTGCGCGATGAAAAACAGAAGGCTATGAACATGCGTAATCCGGAAAACAAAGAAGCGCAGATCATAGTGGGAATGGGAACCTGCGGTATAGCCGCTGGCGCCAAAGAAACTTTTAACGCTATCATTGATGAACTCAACGATCAGAACATCACCAACGTGCTGGTACGTCAGACCGGTTGCATGGGACTCTGCCACTCGGAACCTACAGTTGAAGTGATAGTCAAGGATATGCCGACCATCATTTACGGAAATGTGGATGCTGAACTCGGCAGAAAAATAGTCACCGGACATGTAATCAACAAAAAACTGATTGACGACCATATCTGTGATAAACCCGCTATGGATATAATCAGCTAAGCAGGAAGGTAAAAATGGCTTATAAACAATACATCCTGGTCTGCGGCGGAACAGCGTGCGAATCCAATAAAGGCGGCGCACTGATTGAAGCCCTTAAAAAAGAAATCGAAGACAACGGACTGGTCCGTGATGTTCAGGTTGTCCGTACCGGCTGCCTGGGCTTCTGTGAAAAAGGGCCGATCGTAAAGATTCTTCCCGAAGACACTTTTTACGTTGAGGTAACCCCGAAGGATGCCGCGGAGATTATACAGGAACACATAATCAAAGGGCGCGTTGTCGAACATTTGCTTTATGACAAAAACCAGAGCAAAACCAATGTCGGTGTTGAAGGCATAGACTTCTATCAGAAGCAATTCCGTATTGTCCTTCGGAACTGCGGTGTGATTGACCCTGACAAGATAGACGAATATATCGCACGTGACGGTTACAAAGGACTTGAAAAAGTGCTTTTCGAAATGAAACCCCAGGATGTTATCGAAGAGATGAACATCTCGGGGCTGCGCGGACGCGGCGGTGCAGGTTTTCCGACAGGCCGCAAGTGGTCATTCGCAGCCATGCAGCCTGAAGGGCAGAAGTACATGGTCTGTAACGCGGACGAAGGTGATCCCGGGGCCTATATGGACAGGTCCACTCTGGAGGGCGACCCGCACTCCATCCTCGAAGCCATGACGATTGCCGGTTATGCTATCGGTGCTTCCAAAGGCTTCATCTACATACGTGCGGAATATCCGCTGGCTATCAGCCGCCTGGAAAATGCAATTGCACAGGCAACTGACTACGGCCTGCTGGGCGAAGACATTCTGGACAGCGGGTTCAGTTTCTCCATTGAGCTGCGTCTGGGGGCCGGTGCGTTTGTCTGCGGTGAAGAAACAGCTTTGCTGGCCTCGATAGAGGGTAAGCGGGGCATGCCTTCACCACGCCCCCCCTTCCCGGCAGTCAAAGGTCTGTGGGGACATCCGACAGTCATCAACAATGTTGAAACACTTGCCAACATCCCGATTATAATGCTGAAGGGAGGCTCCTGGTTCAGCAAGATAGGAACGGAGACAACTAAAGGCACGAAGGTATTCGCCCTCACCGGAAAAATCAACAATTCCGGTCTTATTGAGGTGCCGATGGGAACAACACTGCGCGAAATCATATTTGATATCGGCGGCGGTATAAAAGACGGCAAAGAGTTCAAAGCCGCGCAGACAGGCGGCCCTTCAGGCGGTATGATCCCTCCGGAATTTCTAGACACCCCGATTGATTATGAAAATCTGACGAAAATCGGTTCGATCATGGGGTCAGGCGGTCTGATTGTGATGGACGAAGACGACTGTATTCCCGACGTTGCCAAGTTCTATCTGCAGTTCACAGTGGAGGAATCCTGCGGCAAGTGTGCCCCCTGCCGTATCGGCGGACGCAAACTGCTGAATTACCTGCAGAAAATCTGTGACGGGAAAGGCACGGCTGAAGATATCCAGAACATGAGAGATATCAGCGAAGCCATGAGTCGCGCCTCTCTCTGTGGTCTGGGACAGACGGCATCCAATCCGGTTCAGTCCAGCCTCAGATACTTCATGGATGAGTATATTGAGCACATTGATGACAAAAAATGCCGTGCTGGCAAATGTAAAAATCTTCTTAAATACATCATTGATGACAAGAAATGCGTCGGATGCACCGCCTGTGCGCGTGTCTGTCCGGTCAACGCCATCAGCGGCGAAAGAAAGCAGGCACACGTTATCGATCAGGACAAATGCATAAAATGCGGACAGTGTTTTGAAGTCTGCAAGTTCCAGGCTATATCACGTTCTTAACCCGAAAGGTATTTACCCATGTCAATGGTACAACTTGAAATAAACGACATACCTGTCGAGGTTCCGGCAGGAACAACTATTCTGAATGCGGCTAAATCAGTTCAGATCAAAATTCCCACACTCTGTTATCACCCGGATCTGAAACCCTGGGCTGCCTGCGGCATCTGCGTTGTACGCAACAAAGGGCAGGCAAAACTCCTGCGCGCATGCTGCACAGCCGTAGCGCCCGGGATGAAAATCAAAACCCATGATGCCGACATCGTGCGTGTACGCCGCACTGTTCTGGAACTGATGCTGGCAAATCATCCTAATGACTGTCTGCAGTGTCCCCGCAACGGCAACTGTGAGTTGCAGCAGCTGGCCTCTGACTTCGGGATCCGTGAGATTTCCTTCCCGTCGGAAGTCCCTTCTATTCCTATCGACAGATCAACACCCTCTATTGTTCTTAATCAGGAAAAGTGCATAAAGTGCGGTCGCTGCGCATTGGTATGTCAGGAAATGCAGAATGTATGGGCACTGGAATTCATCGGCCGCGGGGAAAACACACGTATGGCGCCGGCAGCGGATGTCACACTCAATGAATCTCCCTGTATCAAATGCGGCCAGTGTTCCGCGCATTGTCCTGTGGGTGCCATCTACGAAAGGGATCATACTCATCTTGCCTGGAACGCACTCTGTGAAGATGATAAATTCTGCGTAGCCCAGATCGCACCGGCCGTACGTGTTGCCATAGGCGAAGCGTTCGGCAGAGAACCCGGCGAAATAATGACGGGTCAGACATATGCGGCACTGCGACGCCTTGGTTTTGACGCTGTATTCGACACAAACTTCAGCGCCGACTTAACCATTATGGAAGAAGGTTCGGAATTCATTGAACGTTTCACCAAAGGCGGAACGCTGCCTTTGATCACTTCATGCTGTCCATCCTGGACAGACTGGATGGAAAAATACGCCAGTGATTTCATCGACAACTTCTCATCGGCAAAATCACCGCAGCAGATGCTGGGAGTGATGGCAAAAACCTACTATGCGGAAAAGATGGGCATTGATCCGTCCAAAATCTTCATGGTTTCCATAATGCCTTGTACTGCCAAGAAATATGAAATCACCCGCAGCGAAAACATGTTCGCAAGCGGCTATCAGGACATAGATGTGGTTCTGACCACCCGTGAACTGGCACGCATGATAAAAAGCTCGGGAATTGACTTCCTCAATATTCCGGAGGAGAAGCCCGACAGCATCCTCGGCGAATATACAGGAGCAGGAACAATCTTCGGCGTTACCGGAGGTGTAATGGAAGCTGCGCTGCGCACAGCATACTGTCTGATTACCGGTGATGAACAGCCTCCTTCAATTGACTTCAATGCGGTCCGCGGCATGGAAGGTGTCAAAGCGGCTGAGATAGACATCAAGGGCACAAAAGTCAAAATAGCCGTAGCGCATCAGATGGGCAATGTTGAACAGGTTCTGAACTTAATCCGTGAAGATCGCAGAAACGGCGTCAAGCCGCGATTTGACTTTATCGAAGTCATGGCCTGCCGCGGCGGCTGTATCTCCGGCGGAGGTCAGCCCCTGGGTGTTACCGATGAGGTACGCAAAAAGCGTATTCAGGGATTATACAAAGATGATGAAATGTCAACTCTGCGCATGTCCCACCAGAATCCGCAGATCAAAAAGGCTTACGACGAATATCTCGGAAAGCCGCTCAGCGAAAAAGCGCATAAACTGCTTCATAACCATTATCATGCCAAAAAAATCTATGCCAAATAAGGGAGTTTTTCTCAACTTGAAAGGAGACGGGTCTTCACAGACCCGTCTTTTTTTTATGTAACTTTGAAAACAAAGCCCGCGCTTTGTTTTCTGCTGTGCAAAACAGCGCTTTTATTGCAGAATAGTTCCATGAAGAAAGAGTGTATCAACAGCAGGATTCCGCTGGTGCAGGCGGTAACGGAACGGCTTGCGGAAAAAGCTGTACTCACTCCTGCGGGAGTACCGGCCCTGGATCATCTTCTTGTGCTGCTTCCCACACGACAGGCCGGTAGACGGCTGCGGGAAGCGCTTGCTGACACTTTCCCATCCGGATGCATTCCTCCTGTCACCCTGCAGGCATCCGCAATTCTGCAGATACCGGAAAGCGCCAAAAGCACCGTCATGACACGAATTGAGTCTGTCGCTCTCCTTGCAAAGATGCTGGAAAAGATCGAATTGGCATCTTATCCGGCTCTTTTCCCCGAACAAGGTCATCCTCAGAGACAGGATTTTACATGGTCTCTAAGTATATCTGGCCAGCTCCATCAGCTCTGGAACACCCTTGAGGAAAACGCCCTCTGCATGTCAGATGTGGCGGCACAGATAGGATATCTGCTTGACGGGGAGGATCTGGATACGGAAATCGAACGCTGGAATGAACTAGGCAGGCTCGAGAAACTTTTTTTCAGCGAAATTGAATCTATGGGAATGACACCTATACCGACGGCCACCAAAGCAGCGGCGGCCTCCCCCGCAATACCTGAAGGATGCCGGGAAATTATTCTTCCGGCCCTGGTTGATGCCGTTCCGTCCTTCTACCGCTCACTCGAGAATATACCGTCATCCATAAAAGTAACGCTTATGATTCAATTTGACGGTGATATACAAAAAGCATTTGATAAATATGGTGTGCCGGATCCATCCTTCTGGAACAGCCGTGAAGCACCTCCCGTCAGTATTGAAGACTCCTGCATCCACGCAACTCAGGAAAGTGCCGATCAGGCTGCTGCGGTAGCCGCCTACTTTGATTCCATACCTGCGGACGAAGCCTTACCAGCCCTTGGTATGGCTGACGCCGATCTTTTCAGCGAACTGGAGACCGCCTTTCTCAACCGTGGAATCCGAATCCACAACCCCGCGGGAGTTCCTCTTTCAGGATCCTCTCTGGCAAAACTGATTCAGCAGATCAGAAATTTTAACAGGGATGCCCCTTTCAGTCTGCTGGCTTCCTTCCTGCGGCAGGCTGACACCAGACGTCTGACGGCATTCTCCAATGAGGATAACGCCCTGCTGCTCAGAGCTCTTGACACCCTGCAGAACACTCACATACCGCAGACTGTTTCTGAAACAATGGCATTCTGCACCAACGACATAGAAACAATCAGATCCGACTCCAGTCATAGATCGCGTGACGACCAGCTCATCCACGGACTCCGACTGTTGAAAGAAACCATAGGAAATCTTCTGAAACTCACAGATGCCGATTCATTCATTTCACCTGTGGATCAACTGATTGAAAATCTCAAGATATTTTTCAGTGGACGAGTACTCACCGATATCAACACAATTGATCGTGAACTGGCAGCCGCCGCATCGAAAATCCTTGATATGAGGGACGCATTGCAAACCCCGCTGATCCGCAAACTGCTCAATCACGACGAAATCTCCGGCCTTTTCGACGAAATGCTGAAAAACAGCATCTATCAGCTGGAACCTTCAGCAGAAACCGAAATACTGACTGAAGGCTGGCTGGAACTGATATGGAACCCATCCGCGGAAATTGTAATCAGCGGATTCAATGAGGGCTCCGTTCCCGCTGCGGTTGTAGGTCATGCGTTCTTACCCGACCGTCTGCGCAAAGCCCTGAATATGGTATGTAATGATCTCAGAACAGCCCGCGACACCTACCTGCTGTATTCACTTGTTCATTCGCGTCAACCCGGTGCAGTCCGGATTTATCTTGAGCAGGTCAACTCCGACGGTGATGTGCGCAAACCCTCGCGTCTGCTCTTCAAATGTGATGATCAGACTCTGGCAGGCCGTGCAAAAAGGCTGTTTGAGGAAACGAATACCCCCCCACCCGAGCGTCCGCGTATTCTGCCTGAGGCATGGAAACTCAACCTGCCGTTTCCATCAGACGATGAGGTTCTGGACAATCTGAGCGTATCAGCAATAAGCGCCTATCTGCAATGCCCCTTCACCTTTTATCTGAAATGTATTCTCAACATGCAGAAGCAGGATGACCGCACTGAAGAGATGGATGCCTTGGTGTTCGGAACGCTGTGTCACACAGCCGTTGAAAGATTCACTGAATCGCCTTTTGCAAACTCCACTGACGCCGCTGTAATTTCCGGTTTTCTGGAAGAGCAGGTCCTCAGTCTGGCGGAAGAGCGTTTCGGCTCGCCCATGCCTGTAGTCATTCAACTGCAGGCCCACACCGCCGCCAGGCGGCTTGCTTTCTTCGCTGAAGAACAGGCGGAACGCACGGCGAAGGGCTGGCGCATTGCGGCTGGAGAGGAGAAACTCTCACAGAGAATAAACGGAATAAATATCCGCGGCAGGGCTGACCGTATTGATTATCACCCGGAAAGCAACACTGTTCAGATAATCGATTTTAAAACCTGGAATAGACTTCCGACGGATAAGGGACGCGCAAAATTTGCAACCCGATCCGGCGCAATGACTGAATATGCCGAAGCACGTGGAATGCACCTATATTCAATTGATGAAAAAAGCGGTTATGCTCTCACCGATATGCAGCTTCCTCTTTACATGCTGATGATGCCCGGCAGATATCTGCACAACAGAAAGACAAAAGTCGAATGCGCCTACTTTGTACTGGGAGACAGCCGGTCGCAGTGTCGCTGCTTTGCCTGGAATCTTGAACAGCACAGACAGAATTTCATGAGCGACCTGCACCTGCTGACACAGGGCATCAGACAGGGTCTTTACTGGCCTCCTTCCCCCGCGGACTGCTGGCGGAATGATTACGCAGAACTCTTCCTGAATAAACCGGAGGGAGAAATCCGCGACAAATGGATTGAAAACCAGAAGGCAAGAAGTATGCGAATGTATTAATACGCGATTACCAGGCTTGAGCTTTCAATACTGAACCTGCGCAGCCGCAATCGGAGGAGGCCGGTGTACCGCCTCCTGCCCCGTCATGTGAGAGCACATGGCCTTGCGTAACTCCGGATCACAACACATTGATTAAAATGAGTATATTACAGAACACATTGATTAAAGCGTCAGCTGGCACGGGCAAAACATATACCCTTGCCACGCATATGATACGCATGCTGCTAATAGGTGTTGAACCGCAACACATTGTGGCTCTGACATTTTCACGCGCAGCCGCCGGAGAAATATTCAACAAACTGGCCAACCGTCTGGCTGCAGCCGCATCATCTGAAGAGGGTGCCCAGGCAGAATCATCGACTGTTTTCGACGGCATCACCCCTGAACTGGAAGCGCTCATCGTCAGTGAACACGGCCGATCGCTGAAGCATACCTGTTTCCAGCAACTATTGCGTAAAGTCATAGAATCACAGCATATCAGCATGATAGGCACACTCGACAGCTTTATGTTCCGCATGATTCAGAGTTTTCCGCTGGAACTGGGGTTCCAGGGGCCGACCACGATAATGGATTCCCACCATGTGGACAACCAAATCAGTTTGTCCACTGCCGCAATACTATACCGCAGAGAACACACCAGGGAAATCCGTGATTTCATGGAGGCATTCCGTCTGGCAGAATTCGGCAAGGAAAATAAATCCTACTTTTCAACCATGATCAGATTTGTCAACGAATGGCATTCGGTCTGGTGCGAAATGGAGAAATACGGTGCGCAGGCCTGGGGGCTTCCCTCGAATATATGGCCTGAAGGCACACCATGGATAATTCACGGGCAAACCGGACATCTGGCTGACGAGTTGAGAAGCAGAATACGACCGACATGGGAAACTGAATATGCCAAAGGCGCGGAGCAATGGGATCAATTCTGTGAGTTTGTGGAAAATTTTAACAACACGCTTCCTGACAAACCGGCCGGTATAGCCAATGTGCTCAGGGCATATATCCCGGGCTCCGGATCGATTGAAATCAAATATGGGCACAAAAAGCTTGTCTTCACTGGTTCTGATGCCGAATTAATCAACAAAACAATTGAAACACTGCTGTCCCTGATTCTACAGGCATGCTGTAACACAACACAGGGCATATTCAGAATTATCGACGCTTATGAGAAAGTATATAACAGAAATACACGTCGCAGAGGGTTGATGACTTTCAACGATATACCTCAGCTGATATCCGGTCTGGATAAATCAATCAGGCAGAACATTGAATACCGCTTCGATACCCGCTTTCGACACTGGGCCCTTGACGAATTCCAGGATACGTCTCATGCTCAATGGAATGCTGTCAGGGAACTGGTGGATGAAGTTATCCAGAGTGTTAATGATGAACGATCAGTCTTTATAGTCGGTGATATCAAACAGGCGATCTATGGCTGGCGAGGCGGCGATGTATCCATTTTTAACGGTGAAGCGGATTCAGGACTGTATAAACTTCAGGAGCTGAATGTCTCTTACCGTTATTCACCTGAAATCGCCGACCTGGTCAACCGTGTCTTCAACGGAGACCACATTCACAATTGTCTGAAAAACTCAGCTCCGCAGGCAGGCGGACTCTGGCGTCACAACTGGGCTGATCATGAATCAGAACAGGCTCCCGGCTATGTACAGGTGGAACGGGTTGAAGCTACACCCCGGGGCACTCCGCAGATCAGCGGCTGGATTGAAGAAACCTGCAAAATACTCAGGCATATGCGTCCCTGGGAACGCGAGATATCTGCCGCTGTTCTTGTGAGAAGCAATTCACAGGGATACGCTTTTGCCGATGCACTCAAGTCAGAAGGCATTCCTGCAGTATGGGAAGGGGAAAACGCCATATGTGACACTCCGGTTGTGACTGCACTGTTGCATGTCCTGCTTCTTGCGGAACATCCCGGTCATAAACTTGCATGGCGGCATATCTGTGCTTCACCGCTTGCAGAAAAAACTTTCAGGAAAGAATGCGCTCTACCGCAGGAAGACGGATGCGCAGCCCTGTCCGCAAAGGTTCTGTCTGACGTTTCCAGACGCGGCCTCAGCCGCACACTCCTGAGTTACATTGAAAAGTTTGTGTCTGCGGATACCGACGACTTCACACGTTCCCGACTTGACGACCTTATCCGAGCCGCATGCGAATTCACAACGCATTCAGAATCTGAATACACACTTACAGACTTTGCTGAATATGCCGGACATTTTGTAAACCGGGATAAAGCTGGCGCTTCAACAGTAAAAATACTGACCGTACACCGAAGCAAGGGACTGGGATTTGACTACGTAATTGTCCCGGTTATCGAAAATACAGGATTCACGACCCCCCCGCAGATTAAATTTCTAAAAAGCGACAGCGGAAGATGGGTTCTGCACCCGCCCCCGCGTATGCTGATAAACCTTGATAAAAAACTCTCAGCCGCATGGGATCAGACTCTCAACAACAGCATTTTTGAAGAGCTCTGTGTTATGTATGTCGCCATGACCCGGGCAAAAAGGGCAATGACGATTCTGTTGAAACCACCTCCCGGAAAAAACAGCCGAACCGATTTTTTCAGTGATTACACTGAGCAGGCGCTGGAAGGAGAACTCCCTTATTACCGGGGTGATCCCAGGTGGTATATGATACAGGCGGAAGAAAAGAAGCAAATAAAATCAGAAGATGACCGGCAAAAACACATTAAACGCGGGGTACGCCGGGAGCTGTCACGCATAACTCCGTCCAGATCTGTCCTGACAGGTATCAATGCCGCATCACTGTTCTCGCGTTCAGAAAACAGGGCCATGCTCAAAGGCACGCGTATTCACGAAGCACTCAGGCGTATAGAATGGCTGGAAGAGCCATTCAGCCAGCCGGACGGGATTGACCGCTCCGAAATTGATCTGCTTACGGACTCCGAACTGCGCAAGGCCCTTACACGGCCGAATAAACTCTGCGATCTCTGGCGCGAACGTTCCTTTGAGATTATTCTGAACAAGCGCTGGATTTCAGGCACTTTTGACAGAGTCGTCTTTGCAGGAGACAAGAACAATATGCAGGCGGAAATAATGGATTTCAAGACCAACCGCGTTAAGGCAGAAGAAAACCCGGAGACTTTTCACAAACGCATGCGTCAAATATATGCCCCGCAGATGAATCTCTATCGGGAGGCACTGGAAAAGCTTACCGGCATTCCGACGGAACGGATTACAGTTTCTCTTCTACTGACTGAAACACGCGAAAGAGTGGAAGTACTTCAAACGCTATAGAATCAACTCCTAATTCAAGAAAGGGAAATATCATGAATATTTATCCGGACAACACCTTCTCCATCGGCAACACTCCTTTAGTCCGTCTGGAAAAAATGGCGGACGGTATGAAGGCAGATATAATTGCGAAGATTGAAGGACGCAATCCGGCTTACTCCGTAAAATGCCGTACTGCGGCTTCAATTGTACATGAGGCGGAGAAAAACGGAACTCTCAAACCCGGAATGACTATTCTTGAAGCGACCAGCGGCAACACGGGAATCGCGCTCTCCATGTGCGGTGCCGCACGAGGATACAAGGTGCTTCTGACCATGCCGGAAAGCATGAGTCTTGAGCGCCGCAAAATTCTGAAAGCGCTCGGTGCGGAGTTAATACTGACTCCTGCCGCAGGCAGTATGGGTGCTGCGGTAAAAAAAACTGAAGAACTTATAGCTGATGCCCCGGACAAATATTTCAAGGCGGATCAGTTCAGTAATCCGGCCAACCCTCTTGTACATTTTGAAACAACCGGCCCGGAAATACAGGAGGCAACTGACGGCAGCGTGGACGCAGTTGTCTGCGGAGTGGGAACCGGAGGAACTGTCACAGGTATAGGAAGATATTTCAGGAGCATTGGCGCTGACGTCACCATTGCGGCTGTGGAACCTGAGGAAAGTCCCCTTCTCAGCCAGCATGCGGCAGGAAAAGAACTTAAGCCGGGCCCGCACGGTATACAGGGAATAGGAGCCAACTTTATTCCGGAAAACTGTGACTTTTCGGTGATAGACAGGATTGAGAGCTGTTCAACTGATGAGGCACTGGAAACATCAAGGCGCCTGTCAAAAGAAGAAGGCATTTTATCCGGAATATCAAGCGGAGCCGCAACAGCCGTTGCACTGAAACTGGCGGCGCAGGAAGAATTTGAAGGCAAACGCATTGTCGTTATCCTGCCGGATTCCGGCGAAAGATATCTTTCGACCAAACTTTTCAGTGCGTAGGAGAAATGGTAAGATTCCGGAGTTGCGAATCTGGACGGGGCTTCAACGCCACATTGTTATTTTCATTGTGATTTCTCAGATCGCTATCTATACTCTCAAACCCGCAGACGAACAAAAGCACACAGTCACTTTAAAAGTCTTAAATATTTCAACCTTCAAACATTCATGATGCGCGTATCATTCAAAACATTCGGCTGCCGGTTGAATCAGGCGGAAACAGCCGGATTCAAATCTGTTTTCGAGGCAAACGGATTTGACACTGTTCCCTTCAGGGAAAAATCAGATATCTGCATAATTCATTCGTGTTCCGTGACACAACGCGCGGAATCGGAATCTCTGCGTACTGCACGTTCCGTAAAACGCAAACACCCCGATACATTCGTTGCTCTGTCGGGCTGTGCGGTTGAGTCGGTTACCGCTGAAAGGCTCTCTGATCTGAAGATTGATCTCATTATTCCCCGTCACAGAAAAGAGCAGCTGGTCGAACTGATTTTAAATAATCTTAATATGAACTGCTCTGTCTCTTCAACAATACCGGCGCCTTCATTTACAACAAGCCGGGCTCTGTTGAAAATTCAGGACGGATGTAACTTCTTCTGTTCCTACTGCATAATCCCCCATAACCGCGGAGAACCAGTCAGCCGTAATTTTTCCAGCTGCCTTGATGAGGCAAAGACTTTTATAGATCAGGGGTTTCAGGAAATTGTAGTAACGGGATGTAATATCGCCTGCTACAATGACGGGGGCAGGAGGCTTCCCGATATTCTGAATGCCATCGCATCACTACCGGGCATCGGCCGTGTCCGGCTGGGCTCGCTGGAACCTGCTATGATTGAACTCGAAATTGTAAAACTTATGACTGAATCCGACAAAATATGCCGTTTTCTTCATCTGCCTCTGCAGAACTGCGATGACGAAATTCTCAAGCTGATGAAACGCCGTTATCTCTCTGGTGATATGGCACGGATTATTGAGCAGATTCTCGAAACGGTACCGGATATCGCACTTGGCACAGACATAATTACCGGTTTCCCCGGCGAAAGCGACATACAGTTTAAGAATACCAGAAATTTTATAGAGCGTTATCCTTTCTGCAACCTGCATGTATTCCCGTACAGCGAAAGACACGGAACCGCCGCCGTTGATTTTGAAGGTTGCGTACCACATTCAATACGCAAGGAAAGAGCCGGAGAACTTATAGCCATAGGCCGCCGGAAACGCGAAAAATATGCCCGGTCCTGGACAGGAAAAACAAGCGTAGTCCTGATTGAAAAGTTTGACAAAGCGGGTAAAACCTGCGGATGGAGCGGAGAATATCTTCCTTGTCGTGTATCCGGTGTGCCGGAAGAAAAGAGAAACATACTGCTGGGCAGGATGATGCGCTTTGAGGTTGAAAGAGTTGACGGGGATGTTTTGATCGGCTGCGCCTCGAACTTCACATAAGCCTGCGCAACACCGCGGCTGCGGTGAACAG
Source organism: Kiritimatiellia bacterium (assembly GCA_046482825.1). GTDB lineage: Bacteria > Verrucomicrobiota > Kiritimatiellia > RFP12 > UBA1067 > M55B167. The sequence goes on along the minus strand of JAWOEI010000105.1, from coordinate 1,951 downwards.
AATCTCACCTCACCCCTTTCCAGCAGAAAAAGTAAGCGGCATGCAAATTAAACTGCGCACTCGCACAATAATCAACCCAGCAAACGCTGAACGATATTATTCACCACTTTGCCATCGGCCCTGCCTTTGACTCGGGGCATCAGCACTTTCATGACCTTACCCATATCGCGTCTGCTTTCCGCACCGGTCTCTTCAATGCACTCTCTGACGACAACCTCTATGGCGGCTTCGTCCATCTGCTCCGGCTGATAGACCTTCAGCCACTCCATTTCAGCCTGTTCTTTTGCCACAAGATCCTCGCGTCCGGCGGATCTGAACTGCTCAATTGAATCAGCGCGCTGTTTTACCGCCTTGTTGACTACCTCACTGACAATCTCTTCAGTTATTTCCCTGCCAGCATTTACGGTCTGATCCTTGATGGCGGACTGCAACATACGCAAGGCTGTTACCTTGTTTTTTTCACCGGCTTTCATAGCGGTTTTAACATCCGCTGCAATCCGATCAGCTAATTCCTGTGACATAACTTTTTCCTTTTTCGTACATTTAAGAATTCATGCGCCGGGACGCTTACGGTTCCCAGCGGTATTCCTGTTCAGGCTTCCACTTAGGACGTCCGCCAAAAAGCAAAGTTCCCAGACGCACCCATGTAGCCCCCTCTTCAACCGCAATCGCATAATCGTTGCTCATACCCATGGAAAGATTTGGCAGTCCTATATCGAATTTTTTCTCCAGCCGGTCGCGCAGTTCACGCAGTCCGGCAAAAACCGGGCGTGTCTCCTCAATCTCGGGTGTGAAGGGAGCCATAGTCATGAGTCCGGTCAGAGTGATATTGTGCATTTCCAGGGATCTTTCAACGGCCTCGTCAATCTGATCCGGTTTAAACCCGTATTTTGCAGCCTCGCCGGAAACATTCACCTCCAGCAGAATCTCGGGACGGTGTCCCTGCTCAGCTGATATGCGTTCAATACTATCCAGAAGCCTGACAGTATCAATTGCATGAAAGGCGGAAAAAAGCGGCAGGGCGGCACGTATCTTATTACGCTGCAGATGACCAATCATGTGAAATTCCATACCGCCGCCGCATTCGGGAATTTTCCAGGCCGCCTCCTGGACACGATTCTCACCAAAAATGTTGATCCCCGCGTCCCGGGCTTCGCGAACCACATCCGGTCCGTGTTTCTTAGTTACGCCGATAATTTCAACCTCGTCAGGCGATCGTCCGGATCGGGAACAGGCGTCAGAAATAACCGAATTCACTTCGTCCAGAATATCATACATATCTCTCGGTGTATCACTCATAGTCTTTCGCTTTTAAACAGTATTAAGGGCTGTGGGTCATCACAGTACAACGCGATGCTTGCTTTCCGGGTTTATAAGGTAAAGTGAAGCAATTTATTAAAACCAATTTCTTTTTTCTTTTCCTCGCAGAGACACAAAGAGCGCAGAGCCGGGAGGGCGAACCTCCTGTTGCGCCACGAAGCAGCCCGCTTGCGGGCGGAGACGTGGTAATACATTTTACCATTTCACAGTGCACTGTTCGTGTCTCTGTATTTTATCCGTGATTCTTTTTTTAGGGCGGATATAATTTAGTATCAGAATCTATGCCGCGGGAAAAATTAAAACCGCATGCGTCCGTTGATAGCACGCTTCAAGGTCACAGGGTCGGAGTAGCCTATTCCACTGTCGGCAGGCAGACCAAAGGCGAGCCGTGTGACTCTGATATCAAAAGGAGTTAACATTTCATCAATATAAGCAGCGGTTGCATCGCCTTCCATATCAGTACTCAGAGCGAGAATCACCTCTTTAACTCCGCCTTCCGCCACACGTTCACGCAACTCTTTAAGTCTGAGGTTTTTCGGTGAATTTCTCCGCGACGGAGAAAGTTTTCCCATAAGCGCATGGTAACAGCCATGGAAAACACCGGCACGCTCAATAGCAAAAATATCCGAGG
>JAWOEI010000120.1:0-4926 GCA_046482825.1 Kiritimatiellia bacterium | reverse complement strand
ACCGAAAAAAGTCGAAAAAAGTGCGAATAATATAATATAAAAGCGAAGCTCTTCCTGAGTCATTGTTATATCATACATAGAGATCAGGGTTTACGGCAAGAGCGGAATCCATAAAATTGCTTTTCATATCAATATTGATTTCGTATCCTGACAGCTTTGAAGGTCTCAGGGTGGGGGCTGAGGGGATACCTCAGAGCACCGGGCTTTGAGTAACAATAAACGCTGAACAATCAATGCGGAAGTACATTTTACATAGAATTGCAGCAATGCTGCCCACCACCTTCGGTGTGCTTTTGCTGACCTTTCTCCTGTTTCACGTAGTCGGAGGCTCACCTGCGGAGGTTGTGCTGGGGAAAAATGCGACGGCGCATTCGCTGGCGGCCTTTGATGCACGTTACGGATATGATAAGCCGCTGCTTTTCGGCCGTTGGAGCCCTGTTCGTGCTTTGGTGAATGTGAATTCTGCAAAACTTGAACCGGATGAGAGTTCCGGTATGTACAGATTGCCGTTGAGCTATGTATTAACAACGGGATGCTACCGCATACCGGTTACAAGGGTCTATCTGCTTTTAGAGTCTGTTCAGGACAGGAGTGTTGATGAAAGATTGATCGATGCTCCTGATGACAATCTTGTGTTTTATGTTCCCGAGGGGTGGAAAGTCAGGCAGATAAAAGTTGCCGGTGATCTGCCTCGGCGTCTTTCCATTGAAAAAAAGAACAACTCTTTTTTTGATTCGCAGTTTTCTCATTATCTGATCTCTTTGCTGAAGGGGGATCTCGGCGTTTCCTCTGAATGCAGAATTCCCGTTACACAGATTCTGAAAGAAGGGATAGGTCCTTCGCTTTCGTTGACTATTCCTATTCTCCTGGGGAGTACTTTCATAGGAATTATGCTGGGGCTGATTTGTGCCGCCTGTCGCGGTGGTCCTGTGGATCATGCGGTGCTGGTGTTCTCAACCGTTCTTATGAGTGTGAATTATGTTATATGGATTCTGGCCGGGCAGTATCTGCTGGCCTTCAAATGGGAGCTTTTCCCCATCTGGGGCTTTGATTCGGCTACGTACCTAGTTCTGCCTGTCCTAATAGGTATTTTCAGCGGACTCGGTCGCGATGTACGGTTTTTCCGGGCGGCTGTTCTTGATGAAGTCTATAAACCTTACGTGCGTACAGCGCAGGCCAAGGGGCTCAGTGGCAGCCGTATTATGCTCCGTCATGTGCTGCGTAACAGTCTGATCCCCGTGATAACATATGTAAGTCTTTCAATTCCTTTTCTTTTCACCGGATCACTGATGCTGGAAAGTTTCTTCGGTATTCCCGGACTCGGGAGTGTTAGTATCAACGCTGTTCATTCATCGGATATGGCTGTTGTGCGTGCCGTTGTGATTATCGGTGCCCTGTTCTATCAGGTGATACATTTGATAACCGACATCTGCTACGCCTGGCTGGATCCGAGAGTCAGATTGGCGTAATTTAAAGAAGTGATGAATTGCGAGAGTGCTGAAACGTGACAGTTTTCAAGAAGCCCGGGAATGGTTTAAACGGGTGAAGAGATTAAATGTGTAAAAATTGATTCTCACAATTTTACAAAAGGATTATTCGGCTCATGCAGTTCATTCAGAGGGAGACATATTTTTGACAAACGGAAACAACATATTCCGCCGTTTATGGTGCAGATGGGATACGCGGCTGGCCCTGATAGCAATTGTTCTGTATTTCTGTGCTGCGCTTTACGGAGAAGCTGTCTATCGCTGGTATAAGATCAATGATACCACCGCGCCCTATAATCAGGTCAGAGATGAATGCCGTTATGTGGAACCGGGACTTTTTCGATTCGGTGATTCAGTTCCCGATGGACAGCCTTTTTATCCCCTTGGAAGTGATAATCTCGGGCGTGATGTTTTTCAGCGTCTGATTCAGGGTACGCGCATAGCTTTTCATGTGGGTATTATCACTTCCCTGATTGCCATACCACTGGGTGTTTTTCTCGGATGCCTGGGCGGTTATTTCGGTGGTAAGATGGATAGCATTGTGGTATGGCTGTGTGCAACGGTGGCATCCATGCCCGGTCTGCTTTTTATTCTGGCAATCGCTATGGTTGTGGGACAGGGGCTTGTAGGTATTTACTTCGGAATCGGATTAACCACATGGGTCAGTGTCTGTCGTAATGTCCGGGGAGAAGTAATCAAACACCGGCATCGTCCTTATGTGCAGGCGGCTCGCGTGCTGGGATACTCTCATTTGCGCGTTATTTTCAGACATATTCTGCCCAATGTGGCGCATATCATCTTGATCGCTTTTTCCATCCGTTTCCCTGCATCTGTGGCAACAGAGGTTTTTATAAGTTTTCTGGGGATAGGAGCACAGGGCGAGCCGTCCTGGGGAATTATGATCAACAATGCCCGTCTGCGGCTCTGGCAGGGCATCTGGTGGGAGATGACTTTTGTCACTGTTGCGATTTTTGTGCTTGTTCTGGCCTTCAACCACCTTGCGGACGCCCTGCGTGACCTGCTGGATCCCGCTCTGCAGTCAGAGAAGGTGAAGAGTTGAGCACTGCAGTCTCTTATTTGGCAGACTCTTGTGCTGTCGGCCGAGTGCCCTGATTCGGCATATCCGTGTCCAATAAGGATATATGTGCCAGTCCTGTAAGGTCAGGTTGCGGCTGCGCCGGATTGGATTACCACTGTTATCACAGATATTTTTTTTATGACTGAATCTTACAATAATCGCGAATGGAACAGTTGGAAGTGGCAGCTCAGAAATGCTGTACACCTGCAGGATCTGCCCCGCTTTTTTCCTGGATCGGATTTCAGCGGCTGTGAAGATGTTGATGCACTGTTTCCTGTCAGAATCACTCCTTATTATCTCCGGCTTATACAAAATGCGTCAGGGGGCGGACCGCTGCGTCGCATGGTTCTGCCTGATATCGCCGAACTGAAAAGCGGAGGTTACAGCACTGATCCCTTTGGCGAGTGTTCAGATGCAGCCCGCTGCCGTGGGGTCAAACAGCGCTTTCCCGACCGTATTCTGATTATGACATCAAAGTCATGCGCTGCCAACTGCCGGCACTGTACACGCAGAGGACTGCTCAGCGATGCGGATATTGCCAGCAGACCTGAAGATCTTGATGCCGCAGTGCAGTATGTTAAGTCACACCCCGCCATACGTGAAGTTCTGCTCTCAGGCGGTGACCCCTTGATGCTTCCGGATGATGAGATTATTCGTTTTGTGGATGCTTTTTCAGCTCTTGATCAGATTGATGCTGTGCGTGTCGGAAGCCGGGTTCCGGTTACCCTGCCTATGCGCATTACAGAACAGCTTGCTGAAAGGCTGGGCGATTGCGGCAGAGTCTGGTTGAATACGCAGTTCAATCACAGTAGCGAGATAACCCCTGAATCAACAGGAGCATGTCGCAGACTGGTTGAAGCAGGTATTCCAGTGTCCAATCAGTCTGTGCTTCTGCGGGGAGTCAATGATTCCGTTGACGTGATGTTTGAACTCTGTTCCGGCCTGCAACGCATACGCGTTCGCCCGTACTATGTCTTCATGTGTGATCCCATAGCCGGTATAGAACACTTCCGTGTACCGAAAGATCAGGCAATATATATTCAGAAGAACCTGGCGAAACGCATCGGAGGACTTGCTCTGCCGCGTTTTGTCGAGGATATACCCGGCACTCCGCATAAAATGCCGATATGACAGGGTGTATATGTTCGGGGCGCACGAAGTGTTCCCTCCAGCGCCTCGCAAACGGAACTACGGCGGACATGCCGGAGGTGTATCCGAACCATCCAATATAATCGGACCGGTGAAAATTAAAAATATCTGTATGGTAGATGAGTTTACGAATTTTTCCCGTGCTGTCGCAAAACGCATAGTACAACGCCCTGTGCAGAGCGTCATCACAGGAGTATGCTGAATAAACTTCAAATCACAGAATAACGCGCTTGAGAATCAGTGCTCTCTGATATATAATATCCAGCTCAAATTACAGAGAGACAATGCGAATTTCAAGGAGAATGTTTTATGGGAATGATGGATCAGGTCAAGCAGGCAATGCAGATGCGCAAGGAAGCCAAACGCATTCAGAGTGAGATAGAAAAAATCACCTGTGAGTACAGTAATGGAGGTATTACGGCTGTAGCACGCGGTGATTTTACGATTGTTTCAATAAAAGTTTCAGAAGAGGCCCTGCAGGAAGCCGTTAACGGTAAACCTCAGCGATATGAAACTATGTTGACAAATGTTGTTAACGGGGCACTTAAAAACGTTAAGAAAGAGACTCAGGAAGCCATGGGTAAAATGATGCAGGGCTCCGGTATGGAAGGCATGCTGGGAGGATGAACCGGAAGGATGATTGAGCTGAAGAAAGATTTCAGGCCTTAGTCAGGAGTGTATGTATGATTCAGCCGGTTGAAAATTTGATCAGGGTGCTTTCAAAGCTGCCCGGTCTTGGACGTCGCTCCGCTGAGAGAGCGGCCATGGCACTGGTCGGCCGTCCGGAACAGCTGTCCGCACCTCTGATTGAAGCCTTGCAGGAGGTTCGCGACAGCATTGTCTGCTGTAAGACCTGCGGCGGTCTTACTCTTGAAGCGGAACAACCCTGCCGCCTCTGCTCAGACAGTACTCGTGATTCATTTCAGCTTTGCGTTGTTGAAGAGCCCTCGGATATTTTTGCTATTGAGCGTGCCGGTGTTTTCCATGGCTGTTACCATGCGCTTATGGGAAAACTTTCTCCGTCGTCAATAATGTTACAATAATTAATGATAATAATAATTATACAATTTCAAGTTATATGTGTCCACAAGATAATTGTATAAAAGAAATTGTTAAAATTTTAGATAATGCAAAAGAAGAGATTTTATTTGCAACTTTTGCAATAACACATGATGAATTCTCAAATAAACTTATAGAAAAATCTTTAGAAGA
>JAWOEI010000005.1:0-22309 GCA_046482825.1 Kiritimatiellia bacterium | reverse complement strand
TTCCGGTGGCTATAGAGGGGAGGCAACACCCGTTTCCATACCGAACACGGAAGTGAAGAGCCCCATCGCCGAGGGTACTGCATGGCTTGCATGTGGGAGAGTAGGGCGCTGCCGGATTATTTTCTGCAAAGCTGCGGTTCCAAGGAACCGTAGCTTTTTTTTGTGCTACGCCCGGCGGCGGTCGGAGACGGGGTGAGCCGTGAGCCGCAAATAAAAAAAATGGTTGAACAGGGCGATTTGTAAAAAAAATTAATGTTTGTCACTGACTGTTTTCTTCAGTTCATTCCGCAGCCTGATTACCGCCAGTTCCTTGGCTTTGGCTTCAATATCAACTGTGATGTTCAAGTTTTTCCAGCATTCCGGAAAGTCTTTGATGTCGATGTAGTCGTTATGCTTATGGGCACCGGGATTGTGCCAGCCGTTTTTCGGACTGGAAATGTGAAAAAGCGCTTCGCGGTTCCAGGTGCCTAAAGCAGTCTTTGTCACCTCTTTTACCGTCAGACCGTCGGGGAGGCAGCGATGATGGTGTATATCATAAACAAATGGCGTTTCTGTTTCCAGGCATAGAGGCAGCAGGTCGGCGGGAGAATAAACTCTGTCGTCGTTCTCCAGTGTCAGTTTATCGCGTATGGATTGATCCAGTGAGCGGATGTTCCGGGCAGTACGTTTGACAGCCAGCTGCTTGTTGCCGTAGGCTCCGCCTCCGTGTATATTGATAACATCCGCACCTGTCCATTCCGCTACTTCTGCCTGATAAGCCAGCTCTTCTACTGATTTGCGCGTGATTTCCGGATCGGGTGAGCTGAGCAGGGTAAACTGGTCGGGATGAAATGAAAGGCGTATATTATTCTCTGCGGCAAGCTTTCCGCAGTTTTTAAAACGCCTGATAATTTCGTCGCCATCCGGAAGGGATGTCACTTCATATCCCAGTTCAGGATGGGTCTTGAGCGGCAGGATGCGGCTGTTTATACGGAATGAGCCTATGCTGGCGGCACTGCAGAAAAGAATAGCGTTTTTCAATGAATCCGCATTTTCAAGGCACAGACCCGAGATTTTTTTTACCCTTTCCAATGGTTTTAATGAACCGCTGTATTTCGCCGTTGCGGTGCGAAACTTTATCGGTTCTTCATAAAACAGGCAGCATAATCCAAATCGTATCATGATGAGAGTTGAAGGCGTCAGGGAGCCGTTTTTATCGGAATGCTCATTTTTCGGGTTTGTGATGTGAAAAAATTGCGAATTACACTAATTATTTCGCAGGGCCAAGCTCATGAATTCAGCACGGGTTTCAGCCTCGTCATGGAAACTGCCGAGAACTGATGAGGTTGTCATGACGCTGTTCTGCTTTTCCACTCCGCGCATCATCATGCAGAGGTGCTTGCACTCCATTACAACACCGACACCCTCGGCTCCGGTCAAGTCCATAATCTTTTTGGCAACCTGTTCGGTGAGTCGTTCCTGTATCTGTAGACGGCGGGCGTAAACATCCACAATGCGTGCCAGCTTGCTTACGCCCAGAACCTTTTCCTGAGCAATGTAGCCGATATGGCATTTGCCGAAAAAAGGCAGCATGTGGTGTTCACAGAGAGAATAGACCTCGATGTCCCGGGCAATAATCATGTTATTGGATGCTGATTCAAAGAGAGCATTATTGATGACTTTTTCAGGATCGGATTCATATCCTCTGGTGAGAAACCGCCATGCTCTTGCAACCCGTTCAGGAGTTTTAAGCAGGCCCTCACGATCCGGATCTTCTCCGATTTCAATAAGAAGTTCACGTGTCAGTTTTTCAACGCGTTCAATATTCATTATTTTTCCTTTTTCTCTTTCATCAATTCGCGGATTTCTGTGTAGATCAGCGGAAATAAAACACACAGTTTTCTCTGTATACGGCAACATTGCGTTTCGGGCAGTCCGGTTTCCTGTGAAATCAGTTCTGACAGCGTGTTATCTCCACAGCGACGTCTTTTGCGAAACGGAGTGCTCCCGGTTTGCTGAGGCTTACATCCACCCGGGCAACACGTTTATTTCTGAGGCATATATCCGCTGTCATCTGCGCAAGGCTTTCTATCAGCCTGAAAGATGACTTTTCAACCTTGGTCATGATCTCTTTTTTAATGTCCGCATAATCCACAGTGTCGCTGATGTCATCGGTGTGGCAGGCTTCCGCAAAGTCAGTATAAAGCGTAAGGCTGATATTCACATTCTGCGGATTTGTTCTTTCCCATTCTCTTATGCCTATGATGCAGCGAACGAGTAAATCTTTTATGTGTATTTTGTCATACGGTTTTGTTTTCACAATTTTTCTGCAATTCTTTCTGTTATGCTTTATTCGAATGGCGATATCCTTAAATCGCGCATTTGCGCACTACCCTGTGGCAGCTCACCCGTATCAGGGTATGTAGCTGTTTCCCCGCAGGTGTTTGCCACCGTCAATATAGATGACCTGCCCGGTGACAAAGGAGCTTTTTAAAAGGTATGTGACCGCATCGGAAACATCCGCCGCAGTTCCGTGTCTGTTCAGGGGCAGTCTGTGGGCGCGTTCTCTGAGGTATGAATCATCCCTGCCCGGCGGCGGGAGTACCAGCCCGGGAGCAATTCCGTTTACACGTATTTCGGGGGCAAATTCTTTGGCAAGCATGCGGGTGAGGCTGAAGAGGGTCCGTTTGGACAGGTGATAAGCCGCGTGCTCATTATCACACTCGAGGATGCGCGTATCCAGCATATTGATGATGTCGCCTCCGGTTTTCTGTGATGCCAGGCATTGACATAACTGCAGCGGTGCCAGAGCGTGAATGTTCATGTTGCGGTAGAATTCATCTGCAGTCAGGGTATCAGGATGCCCTTTCTCGAAGATGCTGGCATTGTTGATCAGGATGTCGATGTTGCCTCCGGCTGCTTCGCGTGCTTCTGAAAAAAAGGAAGCGACCTCCTCAATTCTGGAAAGATCAAACCGGATAACAGCACTGCGGCATCCTTTATTTCTTATCATTCCGGCAGTTTCCCCGGCTTCTTTCAGGGAATGATTGCAGTGCACAATTACATCAGCCCCCTCTTCCGCCAGTTTTACCGCAATGCTTCTGCCTATCCGTGCGGCTGATCCTGTAACCAGAGCAGTTTTTCCTTTTAACGATTTCTCCATATACGGAAAGTATCACAAAACCCGAAGAATATCTCAAGCCTTAAGCGAAGCAGGTGCGCATCTGCGAATTGGTGCAAATCGTCAAATTTACGGCAATTTGCATCATACATCTTCCGAGGTCAAGGACCTCGGCTACAGTTCTAAACCAGCGGAGCCGCCTGTCTGCCGACAGGCAGGGAACCAAACTGAGCCTCTGTGATATGCAAATGGTTTTTCATGTATTGAACAGTTGGGTGATATGCATCGCTGGTTTAGTCAACAACGCTATGCGTTGCATAGGGATAAAGAGAAAAAGGAATCCATCTGATTTTTCGTGTTTTTCGTGGTTAAAACTGCGAAGGCAACTACTGTTTTAAATGCTGCTTTAGTTGCTTTCAATCAACAACTTATGCAAATGGTCTCCTGAGTTTCTTGTTTTTTGCCACAGGAGTTGATTTTATAGAGACTAATGCATTTTTACTGTAGGGCGGGGTCCGTGCATGTCACGCCGTAGTGCCGCTTGCGGTACAAAGGAGGAACCCCGCCGTGCACCGATTCGCAGATGTGCCCGCGAAGCAGTCACTGTGCCGGAAAGCAGAAGTGTTTTTATTATGCTTTTGATTTACATCCGGCGACGAGGAGAATTTTCGTTTCAGAAGAAGAAATTTTCAGGGTTCACCATCCTTGATAAATGCCGGTTTATCGCTTATACTGTACGCTCATTTTTCGAAATCATCAGACAGGTATTCCGAAGGATGTGGGCTTTTTGAAGGTTTGAAGCGCTTTGATTTTGCGTTCCGACCGGACGTACCGTAATTGTAATAAGGAGATGTGATGAGTGAAAATGTAAAAAAAGTAGGAATTTTAACTGCCGGCGGATTGGCGCCATGCCTGAGCGCGGCGATTGGATATCTGATTGATGAATACACCCGCGTTGCGCCTGAAATTGAGATCATCGGATATATTAACGGCTATATGGGATTGCTCAAGGGAGACAGCGTAAGTGTTACACCCGAAGTGCGTGAAAACGCTTTGATTCTGACCGAACATGGCGGCAGCCCTATAGGTAACAGCCGCGTAAAACTGACCAATGTCGATGACTGCATCAAGCGGGGCCTTGTGAAACAAGGTGAGAATCCGCAGAAAGTGGCCGCCGAACGGCTGGTTAAAGATGGTGTTGACGTTCTGCATACCATCGGCGGTGATGACACCAATACCGCCGCAGCGGATCTGGCTGCGTATCTGGCTGAAAACGACTACGGATTGACAGTTGTCGGCCTGCCTAAAACTATTGATAATGACGTTTATCCTATCCGCCAGAGTCTTGGTGCCTGGACTGCCGCTGAAGAGGGGGCGCGCTATTTTGCGAATGTTGCCAAAGAGAATTCCGCCAATCCCCGTATGCTGATTATCCATGAGGTGATGGGACGCAACTGCGGCTGGCTGACAGCTGCTACGGCGATCGCTTATCGCAAACGTTTAGCTGAGTCTTCCCGACTGCCCGGTTTCGGCCTGACTACTGGCCGCGAGGATGTTCATGCGGTTTACGTGCCTGAAATGACCTTTGATGTGGCCAGCGAGGCTGAACGTCTGAGAAAAGTCATGGATGAGAATGATTGCGTTAATATCTTTGTGTCTGAGGGTGCCTGCGTCAATTCCATCATCGCTGAGCTGGAAGCCCGAAGTGAAGAGGTCCCACGCGATGCTTTCGGGCATCCCCGCCTGGATAAGGTCAATGTCGGCGGCTGGTTTGCCAGACAGTTCGGCGATATGCTGGGAGCCGAAAAGACAATGGTCCAGAAAAGCGGTTATTACAGCCGTGCCGCAGCCCCGATTGAGAAGGACAGGGATCTGATTCACGCCTGCGCCAGGAAAGGTGTGGAATGCGCCCTTGCCGGAACAGGCGGAGTGATAGGCGAGGATGAAAACAGGAACGGTGAGCTGCGCGCCTGTGAATTCGAGCGCATCAAGGGCGGTAAACCCTATGATATTGATGATCCATCCTTCCAGGAATTGCTCACCGCTATAGGCCAGCCAAAAGGTGCCAAACTCGAAATCGGACACTGAACAACGGTTTTGTGGTAAAAATCAACTTCTACTATAAATATCCGTCGTTCCGTACATTGAATTTTAACTGTCGCTGAGATGGTTACGGACGAAAAAACGGATGGCATCGCTGAAAGCTTTCGGCTGATCGGTATGTAAAAGATGTCCCGCATCAGCTATAGTCTGAATTTCCGCTTCAGGGAACCAGTTGCGGATAAGATTGTGTTCAGTTGCGATTTTATAGGGTGAGTTTTCTCCTCCAAGAAAAAGTGCAGGTCCTTTATACGGTCGCCGCAAATCTGGGGCATCGCTTACAATTCTGTAATTGGCAATAATATTGGGTAGATTGATTTGCCAGTAAAAGCGGTTGTTTTCATCGCGTGCAATGTTTTTCAGAACAAATGAACGTATTTCGTATTGCGGAACGGATTTTGCGAGTTCCGCATCTATTTCTGTTCTGCGGCTGAAGGCCGCCGGATCCAGCTGTTCACAGGCACGCAGAATAAAGAGATGTGCGGGAGGAACCGCTTTGGGCAGCATATCGGCAACAATAAGGCCTTTCAGGATTTCAGGATAATCGGAACTGATCTGCATTCCGATTTTACCCCCCATGGAATGCCCCAGCAGATATACCTGTTCAAGCCCCGCACGCCTTATTGTCTCAACAACGCTGTCACATGTTTTCCTCAGGTCGGCCCCGGTCATGTGAGGTGATGATCCGTGATTGGGAAGATCAATAGAAAATACTCGGCATAGATTGGAGAGATTTACGGCAATTCCGCGCCAGTTGCGGGATGAGCCGAGCAACCCATGGAGAATCACCAGCGGAATACCATTGCTGGTTTCTGTGTAATGAAGCAGCATCAGGATTTTATTGAGATCTTGAACGGCATTTTTTACGTAATTTTTAAACCGTTGCACGAAATTTTCTTCAGAAAACAGAACGGTCTGATTGTAACGTGCCGGGATTGGACTTCTCGCACCGGTATGTTTCAGAATGGTGCACCTGGCGGGGATTGAACCCACAACCTCCGGCTTCGGAGGCCGGCGCTCTATCCAATTGAGCTACAGGTGCAGAAATCAGCACAAACATTCAGCCTGTGCTGAAAACGGATGCAATATTACGGTCTCAGCCCTGAAACTGCAAGTCTAAAGCTGTGTTTATCTGAATCGGAACAGTCTTTCCCATGGTGTACGGTGTTTCCGGTTATGATTGCCCGGATACTGCTTCGCCGCCGCTTCAAAAAAAACTACGCATTTAATTTTCAGTGATACGCTTTTTTCCTGTATGCGCAAGGTTATGCTACACAAGGTAACAATTTCATCATGTGACCGAAATAAATTTTTTCTGAAAACACCTCTGACGGCTTGCATTGTATGTGGCGGTATGCTATTTTCATATCCGTTTTTCTGGGCCAGCTTAGCTCAGCTGGTAGAGCGCGTGATTTGTAATCTCGAGGTCATCGGTTCGATCCCGATAGCTGGCTCCATTGAAAAAGGCGCGGATCTGATATTTGTCAGAAACCGCGTCTTTTTTTTCATTTCATAACAGTCATGGCGTCAGGCTGCTAGTGCAGCAGAAGCAATGTTCCGCGCGGGTTGACTGTGACCGTGACGATTTCGGAATACGTTAGTTATATATCCGCCGTCAGTTGCTTCGAACTGCACAGCGTATGTTCCCGTCATGACTCCGATCTGCACACTGCTGGACCGCACGCGTCCTTTCCAGCTGCCTGATGAACTTGTTTTTGTCCCGGATGCGGGGATGTCCGTGACGGTCTTGTTGTCGGTGTCTGTCAGAATCCCGTAGCAGTAAAATTTAACCACGGTGTCATACTCGTTTGCTTCTCCCGTCGCGGTTTGTTCATACAGTCAGGCGAGATGATGCCAGTTGCCGCGCGAAAACCCGTCGGAGGTATACCCGATTGAATCGGTTCCCATGTACCCCAGATGTTGTCATTATCCATATTTACCATAACATTAAGTTAAAACCAATACGTTCAAGATTTAACAAATGAAAAAAATTAATCATATATATAAACAACGCTATTGCAGTTTCAGCCAAATCAAATGTCATCCGTGATAATCATTAAACAATGTTGTGAGCCGAGTGTCTCTGATTTTTGGCATGTGTGGGTTATTATGTCTCATAATGTAAGGGATGCTATATGGATAAGTATCGGCAAATCAAGCTATTAGATGTTTATTAACAGGATGGTACGTTGTCTGCTTGAAATGAGGTGGAATTGCAACTTACGTTTTTAGGAAAGCAATAAGGATTTGAATTATGATGGATATGAATAAATGGACACAGAAGGCTCAGGAAGCAATCAGAAAGGCACAGGAGGAGGCAATCCGCCGCTCACATCAGCAGGTGGATGCGGAACACATTCTCTATGCCCTGGTAACCATGCCCGAGGGTCTGATTCCCTCTCTTCTGCAACGCATGGGGGTTTCAGTGCCGGCACTGACAGCCAGAGTTGATGAAGCATTGAATAGCCGCCCCGCTGTCAAAGGTGATGTCGAGCAGGGCAAAATTTATGTTACCCAGGAGTTTAACTCTCTGCTGGTCAAAGCGGGTGACTATGCCAAAAAACTGAATGATGAATATCTTTCCGTTGAACACCTGCTTCTGGCGATGACAGCTCTCAGTAAAAAAAGCGGTGTAGGCAGGATACTTGCTGATGCCGGTGTCGATACAAAGAAATTTCTGGAAGCATTAAAGGAAGTGCGCGGAAATCAGCGTGTAACCAGCGATAACCCCGAAGGTCAGTATGAGGCTCTGACGAAATACGGTAGTGACCTTGTCGAGATGGCCCGTTCCGGCAAACTGGATCCGGTCATAGGTCGAGATACCGAAATTCGCGATGTTGTGCGTATCCTTTCCCGTAAAACCAAGAATAATCCTGTGCTGATAGGTGAGCCGGGTGTGGGTAAAACGGCGATTGTCGAGGGTCTTGCCCAGCGTATTGTGCGGGGTGATGTTCCGGAAGGATTGAAAGACCGTACCATTTTCGCTCTCGATATGACGTCCCTGATGGCGGGTGCCAAATTTCGCGGCGATTTTGAAGAGCGCCTCAAGGCGGTGCTGAACGAAATCAAAGCTTCGGAGGGGCGCATTCTGCTTTTTATCGACGAGATCCACACCATTGTAGGTGCCGGTAAGACAGAGGGTTCCTCTGATGCTGGCAATATGCTCAAGCCCATGCTGGCTCGTGGTGAACTGCACTGTATCGGAGCGACTACCCTGGATGAATACCGCAGATATATGGAAAAGGACGCCGCGCTTGAACGGCGTTTCCAGCCTATCAAGGTGGATGCACCGGGTGTTGAAGACACCATTTCCATTCTGCGTGGTTTGAAGGAACGCTTTGAGGGCCATCACAATGTGCGTATTCTCGATGCGGCGCTGGTATCTGCAGCTATGCTTTCAGACCGTTATGTGCAGGACCGTTTTCTGCCGGATAAGGCTATCGATCTGCTTGATGAAGCCTGCGCCTCCATCCGTACGGAAATGGATTCCATGCCTGCTGAGCTTGATGAAATCACCCGCAAGGTAATGCGCCTGGAGATTGAAGAGGCCGCTCTTAAAAAAGAGAAGGATGCCGCTTCCAAACAACGGCTCAAAGAACTTAAGAAGGAGCTGGCTGAATATAAGAGCAGATCTGACGAAATGGTTTCGCGATGGAAAATAGAAAAAGATGTGCTGGAACAGACAAGTCGTCTGCGTGAGGAGCTTAACGAGGCGAAAATTGAATATGAGAAGGCGGAACGCGCTGCGGATCACAATCGTGCCGCGGAACTCAAGTATGGAAAGATTCCTGAACTGGAGCTGAAACTGAATGAAGCCCAGCAGCGGTTTCACGATAACGAAGACAGTTCCATGCTGCGCGAAGAAGTTACGCCCGAAGAGATTGCCGGTGCGGTTTCCCGCTGGTCAGGTATTCCCGTTACCAGGCTGATGGAGGGCGAGCGCTCTAAACTGCTGCATCTTCCCGATGAACTGCATAAGCGGGTGATAGGACAGAATGAGGCGGTTGATGCCGTGGCGGATGCTGTACTGCGTTCGCGTGCCGGGATCAAGAACCGGCAGCGGCCTGTAGGAGCTTTCCTGTTTCTCGGTCCGACAGGTGTCGGTAAGACCGAGCTTGCCAAGGCGCTGGCTGCAGAACTGTTCGATTCTGAACAGGCAATGGTGCGCATTGATATGTCCGAATATATGGAGAAGCATACGGTTTCGCGTCTGGTAGGTGCACCTCCGGGATATGTCGGTTATGAGGAGGGCGGTCAGCTGACCGAAACAGTCCGCCGCAAACCCTACAGCGTGATTCTTCTTGATGAAATAGAGAAGGCTCATCACGATGTCTTCAATATACTGTTGCAGATGCTGGATGACGGCCGTCTGACTGACAACCGTGGACGTACGGTGAATTTTAGCAATTCGGTTATCATCATGACGGGCAACATAGGTTCCGATATTTTAGCTGAATCCGGAGAGAATGACGATGGTGATATAAAGGTTCCCGAGAGTGTCCGGGAGCAGATCATGGAACGACTTAAAGGACATTTCCGTCCTGAGTTTCTGAACCGTCTGGATGAGGTGGTCTTTTTCAGTAAACTCAGCAGGGGACAGATAAGCGAGATTGTCAAGCTGCAGCTTGACGACCTGCGCGGCAGAATGAAGGAGCAGGAACTGGAACTCCATGTTGATGATGCGGCTGTTGAACTGCTGGCTGAACGCGGTTATGATCCCGTTTACGGTGCACGCCCGGTGAAGCGGGCCTTGCAGCGTGAGCTGGAAACACCCCTGGCCCGTAAAATAATCGCGGGAGATTATCCTCCCGGTGCTTCGGTCGGTGTTACTGTAAGCGGCGGCGAGCTTAGTTTTTCGTAATTGTGATGAAATCCTCACTTGCTATAATTCTGTGGCATTGCGACGCGGCAATATGTCGCATTGTGCGACATATTGCCGTTCAGAAAGTTGCAGTTAACAAAGAATTACAAGGAACAGACGGGAAAGATTTTCACGAGTGCTTTTTTACCCGATAGAAATCACTTTGGCATGGATGGTGCTTACTATAAATGCAGAAAGAATGACACGTTAATGCGTGAAAGCATAAGAGAGAGATGGCTGATATGGTGTAGAATGCCGTTTTAACTTTTGATTTTTCACAACAACACAACACAAGCAACAAGCAATAGAACACATAACACAAAACAAATTATAAAAATATAGACCACTCCTGTTATACAGAACCGGGATCGAGTAATCGATCCCGGTATTTTTTTTGTTCATCCGTTTACGTTTGTTGAAATTCCATGTTGACAAAAATCGAAAAAATGTCATTATAGAGGGGTTTTTACAAATCAGGTTGATTGTTCAGATTTAGGCCGTTTTTCGTTTATCCTGATAAACCGCGAAAATCTGATGAGATTAAACTTTTATGGAAGGGATGTTCTCACAATGAGTACGAAAGCAAAAGTTCTGATTACCGGTGTCGGTGCCATTACTCCTGTCGGTAATTCCGTAAAGGAAACATGGGAGAGTATTCGCAACGGAAAAAGCGGTATCGGAACAATTACCAAGTTTGATCCTGAGCGTGTTACATCAAAGGTTGCCGGTGAAGTCAAAGGGTTTGATTTTTCACAGTATGCAGAGAAAAAGCTGGCCCGTCGCATGGGGCTTTTTACCCAGTATGCTGTTGCAGCGGCTAAGGAGGCGTGGAATGATTCCGGGTTGAATGAAAAACAACCTGACCCTGAACGTGTTTCTGTTATGGTGGGTAACGGCGTAGGGGGAACGGAAGTTGATATGGAGGCCTATAAGATTCTGTTTGAACGCGGACCCGGCCGTTTTTCCCCTATGATGATTCCGAAGCTGATTGCCAATGAGGCGGCTGGGAATATTTCGATTATGCTGAATGCCAAAGGCGCTGCCCACACAGTGGTCACTGCCTGCGCATCAGGTACAGACGCACTGGGTGTGGCACTGGATATGATACGCTCCGGACGTGCTGATGTGGTTGTTGCCGGAGGTGCGGAAGCCGCTGTGACGGAATATTGTGTGGGCGGATTCTGTGCGATGAAAGCTTTGAGCACGAAGTACAACGATACTCCTGAAAAGTCCAGTCGTCCGTTTGATGCGGGACGTGACGGGTTTGTCATGGCCGAAGGTGCGGGTATTCTGGTTCTGGAGTCGGAGGAACATGCCAAAGCCCGTGGTGCCAGGGTTTATGCCGAACTCGCCGGTTATGGCGGAACCAGTGATGCCTATCATCTGACAGCTCCCGATCCGGAAGCTGACGGAGCCAGGCGTGCATTCAGACTTGCGCTTGAGAATGCCGGTCTTGCACCGGAGGATGTGGATTACATCAATGCTCACGGCACCTCGACTCCTTTGAATGACCCTATGGAAACCAAGGCCATCAAGAAAGCTTTCGGTGATTACGCAAAACAACTGAAGGTTTCTTCCACTAAAAGCATGACAGGACATCTTCTCGGGGCTGCCGGAGCAGTAGAGGCTATTTTCTGTGCCAAGGCTATTACGGATAACTTTTATCCCCCGACAATCAATAATGAGAATCCTGATCCTGAGTGTGATCTGGATGTTGTTCCGAATGCAGGGGTGGAAGGAGAGATCAAGGTGGCTATGTCCAGTTCACTTGGTTTCGGCGGCCACAACGGAGTTCTCGCATTTAAGAAAGTGACCGGTTGATGGGGTTGATGCAATGAGTGAAGAAGCGAAAAAGAATGTTCCCGTGAAGATGGTTGAGGATGGTCAGGCTTACAATGGCCCGACGGAGGATCTTCTGCCGCATCGAAAACCGTTTCTGTTTGTGGATAAACTTTCATACTGCTCCCGGGAGCGCTATGAGGGTGAGTACACTTACGGTGAGGATTCGTGGTTTTTCAAAGGACACTTTCCTGAATATCCGGTGGTTCCTGGTGTTATACTGGTTGAGTCGATGGCCCAGTGCGGAGGTGCGGGGCTGGTTGCTTCCGGAATTGTGAGAAACGGTCTTTTCTTTCTTGTCAAAGTCAACAATGTCAAATTACGCGCACAGGTTCGCCCGGGCGACACCGTGAACATGCAGATTGAGAACAGTAAGGTCACCAGGCGGGCGATAACACAGAAGGGCAGGAGTTTTGTGAACGGAAAACTGGCGGCTGAGGCTGAATTCACCTGTGTGCTTGGCCCTGAGTCATAAAAGTGCCCCCGCAGAGTGCAAGGATTTCCGGGGATCAGACTTCCGGGCAGAATGTTGACAATATGAAAAAACCATTACGTATAGTCAGCGGGGTATGTAACAGTATCAATCCCGCTGGTTGTATTTCAAATGTGCGTCGCTGGGTCGAAGCGGAAAAGGCGTTTCCCCGTATAGAGGGCGGCCCACGATCTGTACTTGTAATCGGCTGTTCCGGCGGCTACGGCCTGGCCGGTCGTATTTCCGCTGCTTTCGGCGCGGGTGCCCGCACGTTCGGAGTTTCTCTGGACCGTCCTGCCACTGTGCGGAAGAAAGCGACCCCCGGCTGGTATAACAACATGGCATTCGACATTGCTTCTGCTGAGGCGGATATCTTTTCGGAAACCCTGCTGGGTGATGCTTTCAGTAATGAGACCCGCGAAGCTGTTATCGAACGTGTTCGAAAAAACGGTATGGGTGCTTTTGATCTTGTGATCTATTCACTTGCTTCACCTATACGTAAAGACCCGGTTACCGGTGAAATCCGGCGTTCCGTAATCAAACCTGTCGGTAAAGCCTTGACGGGTTCCACTCTGGATGTGGCTACCGGTAAACTTTCTGAAGTCACCCTTCAGCCTGCCACCGAAGAGGAAATCAATGCTACAGTCAGGGTTATGGGCGGTGAAGACTGGAAACTCTGGATTAAAGCGTTGAAAAAGGCCGGAATGCTGGCACATAACGGCGTTACGGTTGCGCTTTCCTATATCGGCCCGGAAACAACCCACGCGATTTACCGTTCGGGAACTCTGGGGAAAGCCAAGGAGCATTTAGAGGCGTCAGCTGCTGATATCAATGCAATGATTGCGGGTGATAGTGGTAAAGCCTATGTTTCCGTCAACAGGGCATTGGTGACACGTGCGAGTATTGTAATTCCCATTATGTCGGTTTATCTCTGCGCTTTGAATAAGGTTCTCAAAGCCCGGGGACTCAACGAAGACTGTCATGATCAGATGGCGCGTCTTCTGCGTGACCGTCTTTACCGGCCTGACGAAGAGATCCCTGTGGATGAGAGTGGCCGCATTCGTATGGATGATTTCGAGATGCGCGATGATGTTCAGCGTGAGACAGCTGAAATACTCGACCGTCTGACCCCGGAGAAGGTCGGGGAGTTAACCGATTGGGCAGGTTGCCGCGATGAGCTTTTCGGGCTTTTCGGATTCAGCCCTGATGATTGCGGGAAGTAACAGGTGCTTTAATTTCAGTTTTGAGTAATAAAATTTAATATAGGAGAAATGTCATGTCGGAAACACATAGAATTGCCGTAATACCGGGAGATGGAACCGGTCCTGAAGTAATCAGTGAAGGCTGCAAGGTTGTTGATGCGGCGGCCGGGAAATTCGGTATTAAACTTGAGAAGGTTTATTATGACCTGGGCGGAGAACGTTATCTTAAAAGCGGTGAAGTGCTGCCTGATACGGTTCTTGAGGAGCTGAAGAAATTTGACGCGATTTATCTCGGTGCCGTCGGCCACGTGGAGGTGGCACCGGGCATACTGGAAAAGGGGCTTTTGTTGAAACTCCGTTTTGAACTGGATCAGTATATCAATCTGCGTCCGGTTAGGCTGTATCCTTCGGTTGAGTGTCCTGTCAGGGACAAGAGCCCCGAAGATATCGATTATACTGTTATTCGTGAGAACAGCGGAGGTCTCTATACCGGCATAGGCGGAATCTCCCGTGCAGGCACCAGAGATGAAGTCGCGACTCAGGAGATGATGTACACTTACGATCAGGTGGAGCGTTGTCTGCGTTATGCTTTCGAGTATGCCCGCAAGTACGGAAGAAAAGCCCGCGGGGTCGGTGAAAAAAACACTCTTGCCATGGTTGGAAAATCCAATGTCCTGACGTATATGTATCAGCTTTGGAATCGTGTGTTTGCCGAGGTCGGTGCGGATTATCCTGATGTGGAGCGTGAATATTACCATGTGGATGCAACCTGTCTCTATATGGTTGCCTGTCCAGAAATGTTCGATATTGTTGTAACGGAGAACATGTTCGGTGATATCATCACGGACCTTGCCGCTGTCACACAGGGCGGTCTCGGTGTGGCTGCTGGCGGCAATATCAATCCTGAAGGTGTGAGTATGTTTGAACCTATAGGCGGGACTGCTCCGATGTGGACAGGCAAAAACGCCATCAATCCGCTGGCGGCTATCGGTGCTGGCGCTATGATGTTGACCAGTCTTGGCGAAGAGGAGGCCGGACGTGCTGTCGAGGCGGCGATAGCTGAAACTACGCCGAAGATGAAAAGTCAGACGGCCAACGAGATGGGCTTCACCACCACGGAAATCGGCGATATGGTAGCCGGTTCTCTCGGTTAAAAAAAACTGTAGAAAGTGATACTCCTTTACGTGTATAATATGCGTTATGAGTGAAAAAGCGCTGGTAATTATTCCGACTTATGACGAGAAGGAAAACGTAAAACCGATCTCGAAGGCGATTTTAAACGAATTGCCTGAGATCAACATTCTGTTTGTGGATGACAAGTCTCCGGACGGCACAGGTGAAATTCTGGATGAAATGGCATCCGGGGACAACCGCATTTCTGTGATGCACCGGGAGAAAAAAGAGGGTCTGGGTCGAGCATACATAGCCGGTTTTAAATGGGCGCTTGAACATGGTTATGATCTGATATGTGAGATGGATGCGGATTTCTCTCATGACCCGAAGGCACTGCCGGGTCTGGTGGCAGCAGCGGAAGATGCGGACCTCGTTATAGGGTCACGATACATAGGGGGCATTCGTGTGATGAACTGGCCGATGAGCCGCCTGCTGCTTTCAACCGGCGCAGGTCAGTATGTGCGTTTTGTCACCGGTATGCCTGTGCATGATCCGACTGGCGGTTTTAAATGTTTTCGCCGCAAAGTTCTTGAATCTATAGAACTGGATAAAATCACATCCAACGGGTATTCTTTTCAGATTGAGATGAATCATTCCGCCTGGATGAAGGGGTATAAACTCAAAGAGATACCCATTGTTTTCGAGGATCGTGTTGCCGGGTATTCAAAGATGAACAGCGATATCGCCTTCGAGGCTTTTCTGATGGTTCTTAAATTATGGCATCGCTGTGGATACAGGCGTAAACCTCCCGTGGAGAAGTCCGCATGATGTGTTCCTGCGGGGTAATATGGCTGAAAGCACTGCGCCCGGCCCAGTGGCTGAAGAATGGTGTGGTGGCTGCCGCGTGGTTTTTCGCACTGTGGGACCCTGGACAGAGCGCCTCGGCAGGAGGTCTGATTTCGCTGGTTCATATTCTTATTGCTGTATCCTGCTTCTGCCTGGTTTCCAGCGGTGTTTATCTGATCAACGATCTGCATGATATTGAATCCGACAGAGTTCATCCGATTAAGCGGTTGCGACCATTGGCCTCCGGTGCGATCACTCCGGCCTGCGCAGTCCGATCATCTCTGATACTTGTGATTGCCGGTGCTGTGATTTCGTTGATTCTGCCTGTGTATTTCACCGTTGTTCTGGCAGGTTATTTCATCATGCAGCTTCTGTATACATTTGTCTTGAAGCGGATCGCATATCTTGATGTTTTTATTATCGCTGCAGGTTTTGTGTTGCGTGCAATCGCCGGGGCCTTGGCTCTGACAGTGCGTATTTCACCATGGCTGCTGCTCTGCACTTTTCTGTTGGCCCTTTTTCTGGCGTTGTGCAAAAGACGCCACGAAAAGATTCTGCTGGTCGATTCCGGAGAGGAACACCGTGAGGTTCTGGGAGGTTACAACGCGCGCTTGCTTGATTTGCAGATAGGCGTCACCGCTGCGGCTGCATTGGTCAGTTACTCTATTTATACTCTTTCCAGTGAAACAGTGGCGCGTTTCGGAACCAGCGCATTGGGATTCACAATTCCTTTTGTTGTTTTCGGAATTTTCCGTTACCTTGATCTGGTATATACTCACTCTGAAGGCGGGCATCCTGAAAAGGTGCTGTTGACTGATAAAACCCTTATTGTTACTATCCTCGGTTATGGACTTACAGCTCTGGGTGTGTTTCTGTGGGGTTAAAAAAAGAACCACTGAGAACACGGAGATACGGAGGGTGCACTGTGAAATGGCAAAACGGCTCACCCCGTCTCCGCCTGCAAGTGCTGAAAGCAGTTTCAGATGAACATTTTGAAAATCATAATAATATTTTTCTTGTTTTCAGCCTGTGTTGTAACGGCGGTTTCAGCGCAGGAGAATGAAGCTTTCAAAGACTATGAGAGCGGATTCAGTTATGACACTCTTGCTTTGCAGGTGCAGCTTGACCGCCTGAATATATCCTGTAACTGTGTTGACGGTGTCTGGGGCCCCAGAACGGAAACAGCTTTGATGACCTGGCAGTTGCTTAAAGGTTTGGAGACAAACGGTATTCCGACCGGATTTATCCTTGAACGGCTAGGGGGCAGTAGTAACGTTCTTACTCAATGTACTGTAACCGAAGCCGATCAGGCGGAGATTGTTGCTATTCCCCCGACCTGGGAAGGAAAATCCAGGCTCAAAAAAATGGGTTTCGAGAGCATTCAGGAGATGATGGCTGAGCGGGGACATACATCAATGCGTGCGGTGGAGCGGCTTAACCCTGACCTTTCATGGCCCGATCCTCCCGTAGGTTCTGTTGTAGTGCTTCCGGCATGTGAGGTAGGCAAGCTGAGGAGGGTGGCCGCTTCGGTAAGAATATCTCTTGGAAGAAGGGAAATAACTGTTTTTGATTATAAAGGCAAACTGATTGCTCTTTTTCCCTGTTCAATCGCGAGAAATCGTTCTCAACGTATATCAGGTGAGATTCATGTTAAGAATACGGCTGTTAATCCGAACTACCTTTACGACCCGCAACTGTTCAATTCCGGAGGCCCGGAAACAGCCAAACTTTCAATTCCGCCCGGTCCGAACAATCCGGTGGGCATGGCGTGGATAGGTCTGTCTTTAAAGGGGTACGGCATGCATGGCACCCCTTCTCCTGAAAGGATAGGCGAAGCAGCTTCTCATGGCTGTTTCCGTCTTTCCAACTGGAACGCCCGTAAACTCATTCAGCTGATAGAAATCGGCACTCCGGTTATGGTTGAAGACTAGCACAGGGAATTGCGACAATGGAAAATATTCTGATAAAAGACTGTACCGAGAAGAATTTATCTGTGGCTGTTGCGGAATCATGCACCGGCGGTCTGCTGGGAGCGCGGATTGTAAATGTGCCGGGCGCATCAAAGGTTTTCAAGGGAGGGGTTCTCTCTTATGCTGATGAAGTTAAACGGCATCTTCTGAATGTGCCCGAAAATATTCTGAAAGAGGATGGTGCAGTAAGTGCCGCGTGCGCAGAGGCGATGGCTCAGGGTGTGCGCAGGCTTATGAATACAGATCTCGCTGTTGCTGTCACGGGTATTGCCGGTCCGTCCGGGGGGTCTGATGAAAAACCTGTCGGGCTTGTATATTTGTGTGCAGTTACCGAAAAGGCGGTTCTGAATCGCGGCTGTAATTTTGAAGGCTCGCGGCTGGAAATCCGCCGGCAGGCTGTTGATGCCGCCCTGAAAATGATGATTGAGATTATTCAGTGATGAAAAAAAGACAGAGCTTATGTCCGCAGTCTGCCACGCCATTTGCAGAAAATAAGGTCATCTTCAAAGAGTTCCTGCGGATCAATGGTGAACTCCGGTTTTCTGAGTATGCCTTTGTTCTTGTACTCAGGCTGTGAATTCAGAACATAAGCCGCCAGTTCACTGCAGATCCATTTGTCATCAGAATTGAGCAGGTAGCTGATGAATTCATCCGGCTTGTCTCCAAAGATTGAGCGTACCCATCTTCCCGTCAAACAGCCTTGCATTATCTGCGCGATTATGAGGGATTTGTCATATCTGCTGCCGACTTGCTCCAGTGCGGTCTCCGCGATTTTCAGTCCCAATGCATTTTTGTATCTTCGCGGCTTACGAAAGAAAATTGACGTTTTGGTTTCATCAAAATATTTATCGAGGGGCTGTTCTGTCACTCCTGTTCGCTTTTCGGCTTCCACGCATCGGTTTCTTTCAACAACAATCAGAGTATGTGAAACCCTGATTTGATTCATGCGCGCCCAACGAGTGAAATAGGCGATGCCTCTGGAAACAACGGAATTATGATGGAAAGTGAATCCGATGTAGCCTATCTTGTAGTTGTCACCGAATGCCGGAATCTTTGAGCTGATCTTCATTTTTTACGTTACTGCTTGCAGGTTTTATGTTTTGCCTTGATCTCTTCCGTTCTGATTGCCAGCAGTTGTCTGTTTACATAGATAATGCCGATCGGCAGAAAGATGGCATAAGACACCCACATGAACAGGTTGTACGGTTGTGGTAGGAGAAAAAAGAGCGCCAGAAAAACAAGCACAAAGATCCATGTAAAGACGGAATACTTAATCATAAAATGTCTTTCCCTCGGGCCTTTTGTGCTTTTGATGCTGCAGTATGTTCCAAATGCCCCTCCGGTAATTCCTATTACACAGCCCAGTAAAGCACCCAATAAACCTGGATTAATCATATATCAATCCCTTTCCGGCCGTTAACCGTCTGTTTTATTTCGGAAGATAAAACCGGAATGAACTTCCGGATCCTATTGTACTTTCCACTTCTATATGTCCGTTGTGGGCCTCCACAGCCATTTTGCAGAATGTCAGACCGAGACCGACAGATGATGTCCCTTCTCGCTTTTTGTTGCTGATACTTGCAAATTTATCGAACAGATTCTTCCGAAGCTCCTCAGGAATGCCCGGTCCTGAATCATTTACTTCCACGCTGACATAATCCTCGTTTTCATTGACCTGAATTTTAACCGAACCGTTTTGAGGTGTTACTGCGATGGCATTGGATATCAGGTTGATCAGCACCCTCTGTATAATATTCGCATCCGCATTACAGACTGTTTCTTTTCCCGATACCTTGAGTTCTATATTCTCAAGGTATGTCTGAGACTCAAGGTTCTGCGCCGCAGTTTGCGCGAGTTCTTTTATGTCAAACTCAGTTTTATTCAGTGGCATGCAACCTTCTTCAAGTCTGCTGATATCGAGGAGATCCTGCGCCATATCAGCAATTTTCTGCGCATTGATCTTGGCCATTAGAAGGAATTTATTATTCTCATCCTTGTTTCCGTTTTCAGGTATATCATCACTCAGAAGTTCCAGAGATGCTGAAATAGATGCAAGCGGAGAACGTATGTCATGAACAACCATATGTGTCAGGTTTTCTTTCAGTTTTCCCATTTTTCTCAGTTCAGAGTAGCTTTTCTGCAGCGCCTTCTCGCTTTGTATCAGCGATTCCTGAGCTTTTCTGCGGATGGAAATTTCTCTCGCCAGTCTGCGGTTCCAGTAGAAAAAGATCAGAATAACCAGAAGGGCGATGACTGAAACTTTCCGTAACAGGTGATAATTGAAACCGTGATCACATCTGATTTTCACCCATTTTAGGTACAGGGCGTTTTTTTCAGTTTCCGGCATGGCGGAAAGTGCCTTTTGCAGGATATTTTTAAACAGCGGCCAGTCATTCCGCACCGCCATGCGTAACTTGTACGAATAACCGGTTTCACCGATTATCTTGATGTCATGTTTCCGTAGTTGACTGAGATAGTAGTTGCCGACAATCAGGCTGCCTGCAAATACATCCACATCGCCTTCGCTTAAAAGACGGATTCCTTTTTCCACATTTTCCGTATATGTAATTGTGAGGTCAGGATAATTACGGCTTATCCATTCATCTGTCGCATAGTCTCTTACCACAGCCACCTTCATTCCCCTGAGTTGTGACAGGGAATGAACGGGAGTCATCCTGCTATTTCCGAAGCAGACAACCGGAGATTCAAGGTATGTGTCGGTGAAGGAAAACAGTTTCAGCCTTTCGGGTGTGATTGCCAGACAGGAGCACATGTCAAGCTCCCGGGTTTTAAGTTTTTCAGAGGTTATCTGCCAGTTATCGGCCCTTTCCATGACAAACTGCACGCCCAGAATTTTCTCCAGCTCTTTTAGGTAATCAATTGCGATTCCACGAGCTTGTCCGTTTTTATCGGCGAATTCTATCGGTGCCCACGAGTTGTCCCATCCAACGTGTATTCTCGGATGCATAAGCAGCCATTCTCTTTCTTCGCGGTCGAGATCTATTTCCGAGGAGGATGCCGCAGGCAGGGGCAGCCATTCAGACAGAATATCGTTGCGTTGACGCAGTGTGACCGTCGTTAAAAATTTATCGATAATGGAGGTGAGTTCAGGCCAGTCTTTGCGTACGCCGAAGCTGAGTGAATGAGGTTCTTGATCCGCATAGCCAGCCAGCATTATGTTCGTCAGTGAAAGCTTCCGGGTAAAATGGGTTGTTACAGCAAGGTTGCCTACGGCTGCGTCGATTTCCCCGCTGGAAACGGCCATAAGGCAGTCGCTGAAGGTTTTATACAGTATGGGATTTATGTTGGTGTTCTCCCGCAGAAAAGCGTGGTGGGAGCTGTTGCTCTGCACGCCTGTCTCCGCATCACGAAGATCATCCAGAGACCGTATCGGTGAATCCAGTCTTGTGATGATGACCCTGGCGAACTCCAGATATGGGGTGCTGTATGACAGAAAGTTTTCTCTTTTTCTGCTTCTTCCGATGCATGGCAGAAGGTCGATTTCCTTGTTCCTGATTGCGTTCACGCTCATGGGCCAGGTCTCATGGGAGATTTGAACAAATTTCAGACCTGTTTTTTGCGAAAGCAGATTCATAAAGTCGGCAGCCATTCCGCTGAAACCGCTGTCTCCGGACATTATTTCAAAAGGCTCAAATCCCGGATCGATTGAAAAGCGTATTTTGGGATGTTCTTTGATCCAGCGCTGTTCCGCCTGCGTCAACTGGAATTTTCTGTTATAATATTCTTCTTTTCCCGGCCAGTTTCTGGTTGCACCTCCGAGGTAAAAAGTCATAATTTTGTGGTAAAATGATTCAGCGCTTTGTTTTTGTATTTTGAGAGTTTTGTCTATCTGTTCCAGCAGGGTGCAGCCTCTTTCTGAATTTATGCTGGCTGCAAAAGTAAGAATCTGCGGTGCGAAAATTATCGGAGTTGCTGTGATATCGTATCGGTGTGCGTGGAAACTGCCGTATAATCGGCTTACTACTCCTATATCAGCCTGTTTTGAATCAAGAAGCATAAGAATATGTTTTGCATCGTCAACCTCAATGAACTGACAGCGGAGTCCTGTCTGTTCTGCCACTGACCTGATTCCCTTGGGTCCTTCATTGTAACTGCCGCCGTGTTCCAGGGCTATTCTGCGCCCGTTCAGATCTTTCAGATTGCACACCCTGATATCAGATCGTGAAAATGCGGTGCCCCAGTTGATAAAGACCGGTTCGGAGGAAAATTTATAGAATGAGCGCTGGCTCCCGGAAACCTTCATGTTTGCAACCAGGTCAATATCACCTTTAATCAGGCGTTCATGATTTTCTTCCTGTGAGCCGTGTACGTATTCTATCTCCCATCCATGCTGTTCGGCAATGTTTTCAAGCAGTTCGGGAAACAGGCCGCTTGTGTGTCCGTCTGAAGTTATAAAAATCAGGGGCGGAGAGCATTGCGCACCCACACGAATGGCAGGGGATGCGTATGCGGGTATAACAGAAAGGAGAGACAGAAGCATTAATACTGCAATATTCCTGAAAAAAAACCGTCACATATGTCTCCATACAATTAAATAGTTTAATCGACGGTAAAATTGTAATATGCCCTTATAGGTATAAGCAAGTTTATAATGTATCTTTTGTTTGAAATAAAATAAAAATAGTGCCAGGCATTATTTCGGTGGACAGAATGAATTGATTGTTGTATAAAGTGAAATGGTTATCGGGAAGGAGGTTGAGGATGCGGCCACATAGGATAAAACTGGAGGAGGCGGCGACGTATCATGTTATGAGCCGTGTGATAGAACACCGATTCATTTTCGGG
>JAWOEI010000043.1:0-25166 GCA_046482825.1 Kiritimatiellia bacterium | reverse complement strand
GGGGAAACCCCGACGCTGTCATAACACCGGAGCAGTCTATGAATTCAGTTCGTATTGTTGAAGCAGAAAAACGTTCGGCGAAGAGCGGACGCAAAGTGAATTTGAAGTAAGTTTTCGTTGTTCCCGCTTTGCGGGAATATTGTTTCATAATAATTCGCACAGGGCATCCAGCCGTCGTCCTTAGGATTATGGCGGACATTAAAAGCAGCAGGAAAAAATCTGCTGTATACACAAATTCCTCTTTAGGCGTTATGCTCTATGCTTTATAACGTTTATGGGTAATACGAACCCAGGAGAATATAAATGCAATTATGTAAATCGTGGCCGATCAGTGTTTGCAACTGGTCTTTTCAGAAAGACATACCCGAAGTTGGTTCTATAATGACAGCTCTCGGATTGGAACATATCAATCTGGCAGTTGCGCCGGCGCTTGGGCCTGACGGAGACGCCTACCTGGATGCTGTCAGAGCTCAGAACTGGGAAATCAGTGCCGGAATGATAAATTTTGATCATGAGGATTACACTACTCTGGATGCAATCAAAAAGACCGGTGGTGTAACGCCTGATGAGCACTGGCCCGCCAGCGGCGAGACTTTTGCCAAGGCAGCAAAGATTACGAAAGAGCTGGGTTCGGATTATATTTTATGTCATGTCGGTTTTCTGGATCACACTGATGAAGCCTATGCAAGAAAGTTTTATGACAGGGTTCGTTATCTTGGAGATGCGGCTGCTGATGCCGGGGTTGCTCTGTTAATGGAGACCGGCCAGGAGAGTGCCGAGGATCTTCAGCGTTTTATTGAAACCCTGAATCATGACAGTGTGTTTATTAATTTTGATCCTGCCAATATGATTCTTTATAACAAAGATGAACCGCTTTCTGCAATCAGACGTCTGGCTCCCTGGGTTAAACATGTGCATATAAAAGATGGCGTACGCACAGAAACTCCGGGTGAGTGGGGCGAGGAAGTTGTCTGGGGCGAGGGTCAGGTTAATTCTTTCGCTTTTCTTAAAACGCTTGAAGAGTGCGGTTTTGAAGGCTGTGTTGCCGTCGAGCGCGAAAACGGTGATCAGCGGGTTGCCGACATTGCTGCCGCTGTGCGCCGGCTGATGGCCTTTTAGCTTGAGGAAGAATTGTTGTGGAAACGCATAGAACAACGCCGGAGGCAGAGCGGAATTGTGTGTTGCAGGATTCCGCATGCGGGAACGATTGTTGCTCTGCAGTCCGGTGAAGTTAAGGATATCGGCAACAGATGCTTTTCCCGAAAGCTTTTTACGTATATTCGGGTGTAAGCTTTTCGCGGACACGCAGCAGCATGTCCCGGGTCATATCTAAGTTTTTATGCTGGTCACCTTTCCCTTCGGATTCAATGCCGACATAACCGCGGTAGCCTGCGTCAAGAACGATGCGCATAAGTTTGAGATAATCGAGTTTCCTGTCGCCTCTGAAAGTAATCCATGGACGTTTCGGGTCAAACTCATACGATTTGGCGCTTACACTCTTTGCATAAGGCATTAGTTCACGCATTCCTTTATAACAGTCATACCACTCGTTCTTTTTGCGGTTGATGGCAAAGTTCCCGAAATCCGGCAGTGTACCGCAGTACTTGCTGTTTACAAGTTTCATTACTCCGGTGAGCCACTGACCGTTTGAAGACAATCCGCCATGATTTTCGACAACGGTATTCATTCCCAGTTCAGCGGTGTATTCTGTCAGGCGGCTGAGACCGTCCGCCGCGAGTTTCATCTGTTCATCATAGCTTTTGCTTTTGTCTGATGCCGCATTGACGCGGATAGAGTGACAACCCAGAAATTTTGCGGCATCAGCCCATTTATAGTGGTTTTCAACTGCCTGGATACGTTTTGCTTTGTCGGGATCGCCGAGATTTCCCTCGCCTCCGACCATTATCAGGACGCTTATTACATCGTTATCATCCGCACGCAGCT
The DNA here is from genome assembly GCA_046482825.1 of Kiritimatiellia bacterium. Lineage (GTDB taxonomy): Bacteria > Verrucomicrobiota > Kiritimatiellia > RFP12 > UBA1067 > M55B167. The sequence goes on along the minus strand of JAWOEI010000043.1, from coordinate 23,222 downwards.
TCATTTCCTTGAGATATTCCGGTTTCCGGATTTTGTCACTGTAAAATCGGCTTACGTATTCAACCGCTTTAATGCCGTGTGAACTGGCCGTCTCTGCGAAATCAAGGGGGTCAATATGCGGTTCAACACGCTTGAAGAAATGACGGTTCAAAGACCATTGGGCAAGAGACAGCTTAAAAATCGGCTGTTTTGATCCCGCGAAAGACTGACAGCCCGAAAGCCCTGTTAGCCCGGCGGTTATCAATGAGTTTCTGAGAAAATTCCTGCGGGTTATTTGCATGCGGTTAATCCCCTCTTTGCTATAATGATATTGTCCAAAAAAAAGCACGGCGTAGCAGAGCCGTACCCCAAAATAAGTTAACCACGAAAGTCACGAAAAACACGAAACCCATCACGAAAACAAACATTCTTCTTTCATGGATTTAGTGTTTTTCGTGGTTGAAATAACTGGCGCAGCAAACACCTCTGAGTCTCTGTGCCTCTGTGTTGAGGCTTTGTTACTTCAGTTTGGCCGCTTCTTTGGTGACCAGCTTCAAAGCGGCTTTGTCCGTTTCGGCTTTTTCTATAGCGATTTTAAAATATTTTTCAGCCTCTTTCCGGGCCTTGTCAGCGCCGGCTTGATCAGGAATAGAATCAAGAATTTTTGCTATGCGGGTTGCATTCCGGGCCAGTATCCACTCTTTGCTGTATGCTATGCCTGATGTAGGATCAAATTCCTCTTCTTTCTCTGAGTTTTCCCAGCAATTCATGAATTCACGATAGTATTTAACAGCTTCCCTAGGTTTATTGTTTGCCTGGGCTCTGTGTGCTTTGACCTTTGGAAGAGACATGGCGTGCCAGATTTCATCCTTGCCGGGTATGCCTTTTTCCAGCAAGGAAACAGCCAGGTCATAATCCTCGACAATAAAAGCTCCGTCCAGAATTTTGACTTTAAGGCTGTTTGCAATATTAGTCTCGGAACATTTTCCGACCAGCTCGGTGCCGACGGCACAGAGTTCTTTTATTATCTTTTCATTATCAGCTACTTCGTAAAAGAAATGATCGAAAATCATGGCGATCTGGTTTGGAGAAGCCGGGGTTGTCTGCAATTTATTGAGAGAACCGGGTAGAGATCCGTTGTTCTCTCTGAATAAGGTTTCCGCCCATTTAAGCGCTGCGTAATCAATGGATCTCTGTTTTCCCTTCGCAAAGGATATGCCCAGTTCTGTGCATTCTTTGAGCAATTCATTCTGTTTGGCTTTCTGCAGTGATATGAAGACTAAGCGCATAATTTTGGAAAGATCCTTATCCGGTAACTGCTCTATGCAATGTGTGTAGGCCTCTTTGAGTTCGGACCAGTTTTGTGATGCTGTGACACGGCGTATGTTGATGACAGCCGCAAGGTTTTTATAATCAGCGTTGCTGGATGCGGAATTCGCCAGATGTGAAGCCATAGCTTGTGCCAGCGTGAATTTCCTTTTTCTTAAAAGTTCCCCTACATGCGGTTCAATGAGTGTGACAGCCACTGAGCTGTCGTTAATAGACGTCATAATGGAATCCACTGCAGCCCTTATAGTTTCCCGATCTTCAGTTCCGACGGCAGCAGCCAGGCGTTGACTCAAAACGCTTTTCAGTAGGTTAAGCGGGATTGTTTGTCCGGCATCAAGCAGTTTTTTGCTGAAATCGATGCTTTTTACAAACTGCTTGTTGTTATAATAGTAATGAAAAAGAGTATTAAGTGCATTCTGTGTCACAGAGGGATCTGTTTTCAGATAAGAGAGAATAAGCTCTTCCGCTTCGTGAAGTTTATTCTGACGGGTCAGCAGTTCAGACTTTCGGGAAAGCAGATAATCTCTGTTTGAAGCAAGGGATTTGTTTTTCAATGCGGATGTGATCAGTTTTTCAGCTTCCGTAAATTTTTGTTCCGCTTCAAGCTCTGCTATTTCAGCTAATGTATCCTGAAGCATCTGCTCAGATTCGGCCTGTTGTCTAGCGAGTTTTTCTGCGGAGGGTTTACAACCTGAATTCAGACAGAGAATCATGCAGGTTGCCGTGAGAAAAAAACTGACACATACGGGTTTAAAAATTTTCATCGTATTAATTACTCCATAACTTTAATATTTAAACTGTGTTACAGTGTAGATTGTAGATGGCATCAAATCAATTAAAAAAACAATCTTTGCGGATTATAATATTTAATTGCTGTTCTGCAAACGGCTGTGACAGCGCAGACACAAATGCTGCTTCTCTGTAATCCGCATAATCCTACAGGCCGTTCTTTTGCAAAGTGAGGATGAATAAATCAGGTGTAAAGGCAAGTTAATTTCAGAATACCGCAATTTGCACCGGTCCCTTCAGACCGGATGGTTGCAGTGCGTCGCTTGAGGCGAAACCCTGGAAGTTCTTCAATGTCCGTTTACCCTTCTGATACTGCATGTTGCTCTTGGTGATACGTTCCTCCGGCGACAGGTGACAGTCACCTATCAGGCGGTTGGCCCAGGCATTGGTGACTTCGATTTCCAGCTTGTTTTCACCTGCCTTCAAGGCTCCAGTCAGTTCAATTTTCCATGGTGCGGTCCACACTATACCGAGGTTCTGGCCGTTCAGCTTCACTTCCGCCAGTGCCGCGACCGTTCCGAGGTGCAGCCATGCCTCCTTTTTGACATCCTCTTCGGATAGCTTAAAGGTTTTGTGATAGGTGGCTGTGCCGGAAAAGTGTCTGATTCCGAAGTCGCTATGTTGATCCCACTGGATCAACGGGTCGAAAACAGCCTCTGCGGGTGCTCCGCGTCCCGCCATGAAATTGACCTTCCATGCTCCATCCAGGGCGAGTTCCTTCGTAAGCTTTGCCGGAGCTTTTGATGGAGCGGGCACGCCTTTTTTGCGGAAGATCACAAATGCCGATCCATCTTCCGGAAGGTCCAGTGTGACTTTGGCACGTCCGTCGGTGCTTTTTGTCCATCCAATCTCCTCTATCTCTCCGGTTACCGGATTCCAGAGTTCCGGTTGTTTGTCAGCCACACGGAATGTGCATTCGCTTTTGCCGCTGCCGCGAAGGAAGTAGATGTCTGTGTCAGCATCTCTGCGGTGAGTATATTCAAACAGACCTTCAAAATCAGGGACGAGCTTTGCGGTTTTCATTGCCTCTTCCAGAGAGGGAGAATCCGCCCAGAGCTTTTCAGCCAGACGCTGTACGGCCAGATCATCCTCGGTTACGGTATTGCTCATGCTGTGGGATTTGATCGGTCTGCGGTCTCCGAATACAATCGTGGCACCGGCTTTTTTCAACTTTTCAATCTTACGAAGCGTAGCCGGAGAAATTCCGGCATTATCCAGATCGACAGCCAGAATGCGATAACTCATTCCATCAGGAAGGACTATCTTTCCGTCTTTCACCTCCGCGCGCTCTAGCAGGACTTCAGTATTAATAATGTCATATCCATAGCCGCCAGGTAATTCCATGCTGGCTTTTGGACTCCATTTTGTCGTAGATCTTCCCCAGTGCTGGTAGGGCAGCTCCCCGGTGAAGACACAGACATCCGCTACAAAAAGCCCCTGTCGCAACATATGCTGGCAGCGTCCGAGGTATTTTATGAAAGGTGCGGCCTGTTCGAACCAGGTGACGTTGGGGTTGATATGGGTTCCGGCAAAGTATTCACTTCCTGGCAGACCGAATTTTTCGGGTGAGCATGTGAATGTATGCCATATCATGTGATTTACTCCGTCGATGAATGATTTATCACCACAGCGTTTCAGGAGCGCCGGATAGGGGGTCCAGTGGCGTGTCATATGGGTGAATGCTTCCGCGGCGGCGATCTTCATGCCATAAGTATGGGCTGTAATCGCTTGGGGACGGCTCATCTGGAGTCTTGTGTTGTACCAGAATTCACCCTGCGGCATATCGTTTCGCGCCAGAAAAGCCATCTGATCAGCCTGACCGAAAACTTCGGGAGAACGGTTCCACGGTCCTCCTGATTCCGAGTGCCACTTCAGGCCATGTTTATGGCAGAGTTTTTGCATTGTGCCGTAAAAATTATCGCGGAAGACATCATTGCGTGTGAGGCGATAGTCTTTCATGAAACGCGCTGTTGTTGATTTATCTCTGACAATAAATCCGGCCAGCGCCGGGAGCCAGGGGTGGATGGAGTAGCCGCGGTATTTATGAAAATACTTCCCGAAATCGCCTGTCCATGTGGGAACCGAACCTTTCCAGCTGACGCTGTAGAAATGTGTCAGAGTCTTACCCGCCAGCGGTCCCGCATTGTCGATAATGCGTTTCCCCATACGGTTGAAATGATCTGTCACCGCGTCCGGATCCATCATGTCGACATCGTATTCATGTCCGTCTATTGTGGTGTAGCCGAAACGCAGCAGCACCCAATCACCTTGCGGCACCTGCCACTCGAGTCTTCCCTGTACATCTATCTTGCCGCTCAGATCCACCATTCTGAGAACAGTGCTGGTTTCTGTCCGTGTGGCTGTGCCTATCTGCTTACCCGACCAGCCGTCATGAGGCCCGTCTCCGGCATTCACCCATTCTTTCATCGGTTTCCGGGATTTGCCGTCATGTTTGATTGCGATTGTGGCGATATTCCTGAAATATTTCATCTCTTCGGGCTTTTCCAGTACGCCACTGAATTCAGTGCCGCCTTTCATTGGAACAGCCGTCCATATCATGCGTTTGGGGGAGGTCTCGCCAACCGGCCAGGGGCCTTTCAGCGAACCGGCGCAGCTGCTCAGATTGACGCTGACTTACAGACCAAGACGACCGGCTTCCTGTATGCCCCAGTTGAGCATCTCCTGCCATTCTTCACTCATGAAACCCATTTTCGGTTCGGGAAGGACCACATGGTTGATATCATCCCAGTAGCCGCGGGCATCAAACATAAGCAGACCTCCGAAGCCGATACGTTTCATGGCTTCCAAGTCGCTGGTGATGGTTTCCTTGTCGACATTACCGTTCAGCCACCACCAGTAGGCCCAGGGTTTTGAGTTATCGGGTACTTTTCTGAAATCATCATTCAGTGCGGCCTGCACGTTCAACACGTTCAATGCCATAGCAATTATTACAGATGTAATTATACGTTTCATTTTATTCCTTCTGTTTCTGATTCAAATAGCGCAGATCCTTAACTGTTAGAATCACAGGTGACTCTATGCCCGAGTCGCGGAACCTATCGCCTTTGCAGTAGCCCATACAGTGGCGTGTCCAGTGCGAGATGGCATAACCCGGGAAAAAGTTGAGGCAGCTTTTTGTGACACGCTTTTCCTCGGATGTTTTCGCGTCTGCTACGAGCCGGTTGAACCAGGTGGTGGTGATCCTGATTTCGAGATCATTATCCCCTTCCCGGAGTGCGTCTGTGATTTCGATCTGCCACGGTGGGCACCATATGAGACCACAGTCTTTGCCGTTCACGTAGATATGTGCGACACCGGAGGCGATTTCGCGTACTCCGAGCATGACGGACCCCCTGCCTGCCGGGCGCGGGAATGTCGTTTTCGCACTTGCTGTGCCGGAGAAGGCGCGTATCAGTCGGTCTGAATCATGGTTGAAGTAATGAAGAGAATCCCATCTGACAGGCGATGGGGGTTTCGCTTCAATTCCCGGCATGTACTCGAAACTGATCTGCCATGGACCTTTCACCGCCGTAGATTTAAACGCGGTGTTTCCGTTACGGACCTTTTTTACGGGGTCGGGTGTGAATACGACGAAAACACTGCCGCACTTCGGCAAGTTCACGGCAACACGGGTGCGGCCGTCAGGCATCTGTTCTGCGGAGACAGGACGGCAAGAACCGTCAAGCGGGTTCCAGAGCTCAACTTTCCGGTCTGCGAGACCTGTCGCGAAAACAACATTGGCACGCCCCTCGCCTGACAGAAAGTAAATGTCTGTTCTGCCGTCGGTACGATGCACGTTGCGGAAAGGCCCTTCACAGTCAGGTGGCGGTAACGAACCGATCGAAACCGTATCGCCTGATACGTCAACAAGCATGCGGTAGCGGGCACCGTCGGGCAGGACAATTCCCCTGCCTTCATGCGTTGCACGGTGCGACATCACGTCCGTATTGACGACATCGTAAGTGTAGCCGCGGGGTACTTCGAACGGCGCATCGTCCCACGGACTTGAACGGTCATCTTTCCGGTCCCAGTGTGAATAGACGTTATCGCCGGCATAAAGCGCGAGGTCCATTACAGGCTTGCCCCACTGAAGAAGCAGCTGGCAGCGGGAGAGATAACGGATAATCGGCTCTGCCTCGTAGTTCCAGGTGACGTTGCGGTTGATGTGCGTGCCAGCGAAATAAACGAGTCCCGGCACACCTTGCGAAGCGGGCGAAGCGGAGTAGGTGTGCCAGACAAGATGGTTGATTCCGTCCGCAAACGTTTCATCCGCGACATGCTTGATCTCTGCCGGGGAGATGGACCAGTGAAAATCCATGTGGGTGAAGGCCTCGGCACTTGCACGGGATTTGCCGTAGAGCCGCGCACAGGCGGCGGCTGGCCGCACATGGTGTGAACCGGTATGATGGGAAGGTGTCACCACCCAGAACTCGCCTTGCGGCATATCGTTTATTGCGAGAAACTCAAGCTGGTCAGCGTGTTTAAATACACTTTCACCGCGATTCCAGGGACCGCCGGATTCGGAATACATCTGCATGCCGTGCGCATGGCAGAATTCGCGGAAGGTGCCATAGAAAGCATCTTTGAAAAGGTCGTTCCGGACAGTTCGATAGTCCTTCAGCACCTTTGTGGCATCACGTCCTTCTGTGCGTTGCCATCCGGCAAGAGCTGGCAATTCTGCGCGGAGACTGTAGCCAGCACGAGCGGAGAACGCCTTTTCCATGCTGTGTGTCCAGGTCGGAACAGATCCTTCCCAGCTGACGGAATAGAAATGCGAAAGCGTAGTCCCGATTTTATCTCCCGCGAGTTTCAGGATGGGGCCTGCCAAGCGTTCAAGATGGCGCTTCACCGCGCCGGCGTCAATTACGTCAACGTCGTAATCGCGGTTCGGGATCATCGCATAGCCGAATCTGAGGCCTGTCCATTTACCTGCGGCATCATCGGTGGGAATCGCCTCTCCGTCCTTAAGTTCACGCCACTCGACAGCTTCGGCGAAACGGTCGCCTTCGTCTTTTGTCCATCGATCTACCACGCCTCCGGCGTTTTTCCATCCGGATTTTATGTCGGTGGAATGCTTTACCTTCACGGCAAACACAGCGATGTCGTGATAATTGGTAAAACTCTCAGGAACAGCCGCATCGCCTGTGCAGCAGACAAGGCGTTTGGGGGCGTCCTTGCCGGTTGGCCACGGACCCTTCAGCGTGCCGCCGGAAGTGGAAATGTTCATCGTGAACTTGAGCCCCAGCCGGTCGGCGGTGTCGAGCGCAAGGGAAAAGTGACGGAACCACTCGTCAGAATAAACCGGAAACTTTTCCGGCGGCGTTTTAACACGATGCGACCCGTAGTTGCGCGTATCGCTGAAGAGAACCCCCCCGAAACCGAGTGCTTTGATATTCTCAAGATCTTTGACGATGCACTCATCATCGACGTTGGAGTTATGCCACAGCCAGTAGCACCACGGTTTTGCACTGTCCGGCGGATCGGGGAAATTGCCCCGCAAATAAGTTCCGGCGTATTGGTCGGCTGAGACCGACTGCGCTGTAATAAGTGTTACAGACACAACCGTGAAAATGCGAAGCATGTTTTGAATCATTACGGGTTTCATATTGTAATCCTTTAGGCCCTACTTGTCGGGCAAAGACAAACATGTTGTCGTTTGGTAAATTTGTAGGCCCGGCGGCGTCCCGGGCGTTGGTGCGCCGGGTGGGGCACCCGGCCTACAGCTGCGCAGCCTCGGATCGGGCCTTAGGGGCTATGGGGTCACCACCGTTGCCTCGATGTCTAATACTCTGGCAATTTTAACAAGTTCGTCGGCATGGTGTCCAACACCGAGCGCAAAGTGGTGGGTGGGGCCTTCGGTTACCCAGCGTTTAAAAAAGGTGCGGATATCCGGTTTGAATTTACCGTGTGTGTTGGTGTTACCAGTGGGGGGGATGGGGTTTTTGATTGATTCGCCTTCAGCGATAATGAATTTAAGTCTGCCGTCGGCCTTGACTCCGATTGACAGCATGGTGATCGGTCCCTCTTTGATATTGAATTCCACTCCCGCGCCCTTACCCGGTTTGCCGTGATAGGTCTTGAGTGAACGCAGCACCGGTTTCTGCGATGCGATATTCAGGTGGTGAGGGCCGTCGTGACCGACCAGAACGGTGTCGCGGTCAAAATCAATGGGGTGGAACTCGGCGAAACTTCCGCCGATATCCAGACGGTCCATAATCATCATGGCCAGGCAGTTTTTGAGGTCATACTCTCCGCACATGGGAAAGCCCGCGCTGGTCAGAAGTGAGTTGCCCACTATCAGATTGGTGACCAGTTCCCGCATAGGTGTATCCGGTAGGGCTTCGTAGTAATATGCCAGGCCGTCCAGACTGCGGTCAGTGATAAAAGTTTCCAGTGCCACGGCAGCTCTGGCGGCGACTTCAAGGTCGGATTCTGTGAGTTTTGCGGCGATAGGATCGGATCCCGGATCAGGAGTGTCGAAAAAGGACAGAATCCGTTTTTTCATTTCTTCGGTTGCTGTCTGGTTCTCTGTCCTGTAATGCCGGAAGATTTCATCAGGTTCGCAGAGCACTACATGACAGCCGAATGCTTCGGTGATGGCTGTCGGGTCAACATGCATGTCCAGCATGGATTCCAGTACGTGCCCCATCAGACCTATACGCGCGCGGCGCAGATCATGCAGGACTTTTGCGATCTGGCACCAGCTGGCGATCTCCGCATCCGCTGCGGCGTCGCCCTCGCGTATTCCGACAATCACGTCCGCCACCGGTCTGCCCATGCGTATCGCAACGCCGGTGAATTCAGGCACTGAACATATATCATCGTTGCACAGCTGTATATAGGTTCTGGCTTCTTCGTAGGGCATGGCGCGTAGTGGCTGCAGTGCGACCAGGATGATGGGAATATCCAGATCCCTGGCCAGAACTCCGAAAGTCGAAGATGTGGCGTAGGTGACCATATCAATAAACAGAAGATCCAGGTCGGCCGCTTTTATTTCCGGCAGTGCCGCATAGGCTGTCTCGGCATCGTCCAGCAGTCCGAATGTGACAGTTTCAACTCCGTTCTTTTTAACTTTTTCATCAAACTGGTCCAGTTTCTGATGCATGACATCCAGCAGACCTTCAAATTGATCCCAGTAGGTGTGATGGCCTACTCCGACAATTCCGACTCTGGCTGTCAGCGGTTTTCTTCTTTCTATACGCACAGGTGTTTTCCTTTCCTAAAAATTTTTTCCATAGATTCCTCGCAGAGGCGCAAAGGCCGCAGAGGTCATTGCTTCGTAGTTTTAGTAAATTGCGTTCAGTTTCTGAAACCTGAAACCCGAATACCGAAACCTTTGTATGTGGCTTTTTGCGTTGCTCTCTCAGTAGTTTATTTTTTCGGTGCAAAAAACAGTCCGCGTTTCTGTTCTTCGGTGGGTGGCGGAAAAAAACTGCTGACCGTTCGTCCGATAATCAGCGTGGGGAAAAACGCGAAGAACCCGCACCACCAGTTGGGTATGCCTGGATGGAGCAGGACGACCGCTATGCCGGCTGTTCCGGCCAGCAGGCCTGCCACGGCTCCGGCGGTGTTGGCGCGCGCGAAAGCCATGCCGAGTACATACACCCCTAACAGCAGACCGAGGAAGGTGCTGGCCACTGTTGTTATCTGATCTATGAAGTTTTTGCCTATATAGGGGGCAAGTAATGCCGCTCCGACCACTCCGGATCCGATGAGGGCGGTTAGAATGCGGTCTGTTCTTACGGAGGTTTTGTGCCGGTCCAGCAGGTCGAAAGTCAGTACGGATGCAATGCTGTTTATGCCCCCCTCCAGAGTGCTCAGAGCCGCTGCAAGTAATCCGGCGCACATCAAGCCGGACATCCCGGGAGTATGCAGTTCATTTGCGATGAAGTGCGGAAGGATCTGATCCTGGCTTTCCAGTTCCGGCAGCGAACCGGTTTGCTGCATGTAATAGACAAACATCACGGTGCCTGTCAGCATGAACAGAAAATAAACAATGGTGACAACGATTGCGTTGAGTGTAAGGGCGCGGTGCAGCTCTTTGGGACCGGACATGCTGAGGTAGCGTTGAACGGTAATCTGGGAGGTTGTATAACCGGGCAGATACATGAAGAACGCCAATGCGAGTATCCACCAGATTCCCGTCTGGCCCGTCATTCCGGCCGAGAGATCGGCGAGGTCGAATTTGGAGTGGGCGCTTCCTGTTTCAATGATTGCGGGAATGCCCCCGTCTATGCGGTTGATGGCCAGAATCAGAATGATCACCACGCAGCCGCCGAGGGTGACGGCCTGGAGTACGTCCAGCCAGATGATGCCTTTTAGACCGCCCAGACAGGCGTATATGATGGCCATGCCGCCCACTCCCGTCAGCATAAGTATAAACTGCGGCTGCGTCAGACCGATCACGGCATCGAAGATCAGCACCAGCGTATAGAGCATGCTGCCCAGCCAGCCGAAGGCATAACCGAAAAACAGTATGGCACCCAGACGGCGCAGATGGGGGTGGAAGCGTATTGAAAGATACTCATAGACACTGCGTATTCCAAGGCGCATATAGACAGGCACAAAAACGTGCCACAGCAGCGGTGTGATCATCAAGGCGATCAGAAGTGTGACGGAGAGTATTCCCCAGTTGCGGAACATGCCTTCCCGCGGCAGCATCACAAATGCGGCCGCGCTGAAGGCCGCTGCAAAGATTGAGAGGCCCACGGCAAAGCCGTTCATCTTGCGGCCGCCAGTGAAAAAATCTTCGGCATTCTTCTGTTTTCTCGCTGCTGCCCATACAATCACAATGGTAAATGCTGTATAAACTGCTACGACGATCCAATCTGTAAAACCTATTGCTGTCATTTCGGTATAATCCTTATAAGCTGTGCCGTTGCAGACAATGCGGATATTCGGTCCTGGTGCTTCGCAAACGGCGGGCACCATCAGAACAGAAAATCTAACAGACTCCAGCCGGAGCTGTTGTTATCAGTTTCCATATTTGCGGGCGGAGACAGTTTGAGCATTCGGACACTGTGGCCCTTCATGGTTATGTCACATTCGAAGTGTTTTCTGCCGACTGTCACTTTCCGGGTCGTTTTTTCAGGCTGTGAAAGCTTCCGGTATTTTTCTCTGTTCTTTTTGAAAAGTTCGGTTCCCTCTTCTCCATAGAGAATATGGGTGCTTCCCTCATAACGTCCGGCTTTCGGTATTTTTTTTATGCCGGCTTTACGGCAGTCAGCGGCGTATTCATAGGCCCATGAAGCGTGTTCTGCATCAATCAGGCTTTCTGTGAGTGTCCAGGCCTGTTTTCTTTTCATGCGTTTATCTCTGATTTTCAGATGTACGCTTTCCGGGACAGACGGACGCCTGAGTGCCCGGTGATTATACAGAAGAATATAAATATCCCGGCCTTTACGACAGGATATTGCATTGCATTCCGCTCCGGATGATGCTTCAGTCTCCGTTTTTAAGAGCTGCCCGCCGGCCATCTGGTCCAGCATGGCAATGACCTGTGTGCGCGGATGGTACACGCCGCCGGTGGTCTGAGCCCATTCATAGACCTGGCGGATGTTGCAATTGTAAACACGATCTGCCAGGCCCGCATAGAAGCTGGCCGCCCACTCAGTTGTGTCACCGGCCCAGAGACGGCGCCCGCTTTCATCGCTGATAACCGTGAATTCCCCGATTACGAGGGGTGTTTTTCTCAAGCGGGGATAGGGAGCCATGCGCTCTCTCATAAGCCTGACAGATTCATCAAATCTGGATAGAGGGCTGCCCACAGCTGCATACCATGAACATGAGAACCAGTCCATACGGGTCCCGGTTTTTCCGGTAACAGCATTGGTTCCGGCACCGGCATGATCAATTATGTCCAGTCCCCATAAGCCGTGTTTGCTTGTTCCTTCCTGACCTTCCCTGGGTTTCAGTATATTACCGGGGCCTATCATAACATCAGGCAGGATTTTTGTGACGGCTGCCACTGTATGATCGTAATGTTTAAAATACTCTTCTTTAGTGCCGGTCCAGTGTCCAGGATAAAGATCCGGTTCACAACCGACGCGGAACCACCAGCTTTCAACCTGTTCCCTGCCGAAGGCGTCTGTCATAGCCTTCACGGCGGCCTCGACATAGCGGGCCCATATTCTTTCATCATCAGGGGGTTCCGTGTTTCCGTATAGGTTCTGTGTGGGCTCACTGCTCATGGCGTAGGGGGTGTTGCCCAGGTCTATCCATGGAGTGAAATCGTTGTCGAGCATGGCCTGTAGCTGGGCAATCATGCCGCTAAAATCAACCTTGAGTTTTCCGTCCGGCGTGAGGCCTTTATACCAGGCGTTCTGATCGGGATAGCGGCCGCCCAGAAGATAAACTGCGTTTATCTGTGTGATGAAGGGGTGGCTTTTTTTTATGCCTTCCGCATATCCCGGTTTCAGAAAACGATGCGGTCCGTTGCAGTTTGCCACCGTCCAGAATCGGTAACAGGGGCCAGTTGTATTGTCGGTGTCCACAGTTATTGTTCTTTCCCCTTCCTTGAGATCAGGCAGAACTTCCGAAAGTCGAAACGGTTCCGGTGAGAGAGTGATATTGCTGATCCCGCCCTGCCAGCGGTTTTTTCCGTGCCGTCCGCCGATTTCACACATTTCCGGCCATGGCTGCATCAGACGTCCGTAACCTCTGCCAGCCAGTTTTCCGTCAGTCACCAGCACAAACTCCACATCATTTGAAATCACCTCGCTGAATTCATCTTTTGCCGGGGACCAGGCGAATTGAATGCGATGCAGGGAACCAGGTTTCCATCTGCCGCTATCAGTTGTTTTGATACTTGCGAAAAATTCTTCTCCGCCTTTATAAACAGCCAGCAGTCCTCCTCCGCGGAAAAACAGAGTGGCATGAACATGCGTACGTGACTGGATATGAAACAGCATCTGGTCGTTGCTGTGCGGCCAGTCAGAGGGCATTCTGCACGTCAGGTCAACCTGTCCCTGTGTAGCAGTAAGCCAAGGGGAAGCCGATACTTCAAGCGTTTTGCTTTCAAAATCAAGTGTGTTCGAAATACAGCCTGTTGTCGCGGCCTGTAGGCGCAGGCCTGATGACGGTACAGCATGCTCTGCCAGCAAAGTGTTAATCTGCAACAGCGTGCTGCAGATTAACAGTGTTGTTGTTTTTTGAATCCGCATATTAAAACTCCTCTGTTTTTTTTCTTACGCGCCCTCCGGGGGAGTTGTGTCCTGCGCTGCAGGGCGGGTTTCCTTCGGAGGGTGCGTGATAATTGTCTGATGTATCGGGTTGTTTTATTTCACCAGTATAACCGTTCCTCCGGGAATGTGAACATACAGCAGATCCTCGGCGGACAGCAGACCTGCACTGACGCGCCAGCAGTCGAGATATCCGTCGAAACTTGTCTCACCCGGATTCTGACCGCCAAGAAGAAAGCGGTGGCTGTCATGATTATGGAAAGGCGCTGCGGCGTTATAGGCGGCACCGGATTCTTCACCGTCGAGATAAAGCGTCCAGCGGCCCACATCATTTTCATCCGGTTCGTATGTAAGGGCGATATGAACCCAGCTGTTTTCAATGGAAGATGATGAAAGAACCGCCAGATCCGCGTCAATGATCTCTGTGCCGGATGTGTATTCATTGGTAACGGCGGTTGTGCAGCTGATGTGGAATGCCGCATTATCACCGCTTTTTTCAAGTGTCAGCAGCCATCCTGAATCAACGCTGTACAATATGCGGTTGGCTGTTCCGACGGGGGGCAGATAGGTGCCTGACTCGGTATCGAATTTTGTTCCGGCAATGGACTGTATGTTACGGGCATCATCGTTGTTCCATTTCATCCAGCCTTCAATAGTGAAGGCCCTGTCCAGTTCTAGACGGGTGCCTAGATTTCCGACTGTCAATGCGCTCCGGTTGGTTATCAGAACTGATCCTTGGTTTGATGCGGGATCGCCGTTGAAATCCTCGCTTGCATCAGGATTCAGAATGCTGCTGCGGCATTGAACGGTACTGCCGGCTACTGCCGCATTGGTTGCATTATTCAGCGAATAGCGACTGTCCACCTGGCTGGATGTATTGATCCAGCTGCCGTCGCTGTCGAGCTTCCAGTAGGCGAGAGTATCGATAGCGTTGGTTGTGGCGACATATCCGCCGGCGTTCAGAAAATGGTTGGTCGTCAGCACGCCGCGCGAAACGCGCAGGAGATCCATGCTGCCGTACACGGCGTCTCCATTCGATGTGGCGCGTCCACCCGCATAAAAATTGGCGGAACTGTTGACGCGGGTGTAGCTGTTCGAATACTCGATTCTGCCCAGCGAGCGGCTGTTCAGGAAACACTCCCACACGCCTTGGTAACCCGGACCGGAAACCGGGTCAAATGTGAGCACCAGATGATGCCAGGTGTCAAGCGGGGTTTCGGCCGTGCCGCCGGTTGAGTCAGGGAAACCGATGTATCCGGGCGTGCTGCCGAAGTAGAGGCAGTAACGGCTGTTCAGGCCATTATAATTCATAAACATCCAGCCTTCAGGGTATGAACCATTGCCGGCTTTGACATCGAAGATGATCTGGCGGGACGTGAGGGATGTCATTTTGATCCACGTTTCGACCGTCCAGGGTGAGTTAGTGCCGAGATGGTAGCCGAGTCCGTCGGGATTGAGAAGATACGAGTTCTGTCCGGCACTGGACGTTCTGAATGTCAAACTGCCTTGATTGACTGTGCGGTTGCCCAGAAAACATTCGCTTGCGTCCGGATTCGGAACGGAAGCTGCGGCCTGGTCGTCATTGGCGGTTACGAGTGTTGATGCGTCACCCTCCGACGCCTGCAGATGCCAGGCATTTGCCACGCGGTTGGAGAGATCGAACGAACCGTCTTGATTTGAGTCGAGCCGGTAGAAGGCAAGTGTTTTTGGTGAGTCGTCGAATGAAGCTGTTCCGGCGTTCAGAAATTCATTGGTGCTCAGTGCCTGATCCGAAATCCGCCAGTAGTCGTAAGCTCCCGAATTGAAGTACTCTGAACTTGAACCGTCACCTCCCAGATGAAATCCGTCCGCCGATCCCGGCGACGCCTGATTGCTTATATTTGTAATCACGCCGTGTGATTCGGAGTTGATGAACAATTCCCAGGTTCCCAGACCTTCCGCGGCCGTGTGATCGTACACAAGCGCGTAATGAGTCCAGTTTTTGTACAGTACGGATTTGGAAACGGCAATCGGGAAGGTTTTTATCATGACATTAGGACTGCGGTTGTCTGAAAGCGCAAAGTGCACAGAGTCTGTTTCATTTTTTTCTCCTTATCATAACCTGCTGAAATCATATAAGCCTCCTTAACTTCCAATATAGGCGATTTTCTGTTTTTGTCGATATGTTTTTTGCGTATCTTTTTTGTACCTTTTGCGCAGATGGGTTGTTGACAGGTTTATTGTCTCTTGCTAATCTCGTAAGTGAACAAAGAACAGAGAACAGAGAACAAGAAGTTGCGAGGGTGAATTGTAAGTTTTATGACTGCAAAAAAAAATATTGATTTCCCACATGTCGTGATTCTGACATCAATCATTGTTCAGGGACTGCACGAGATGCTGCAGGGGGTTCTGCAGTATGCGCAGGAGCACGGTCCCTGGCGTATATATCAGCAGGAGAAAAGGCCGTGGACCTATAAGTTGCAGAATCTGAAGGAATGGGGGTGTGACGGTATCATTGCCGCTGATTATCATTCTTTTAAAGAAGCCGAAACTATAGCTGCAACCGGTGTTCCTGTTGTGGTGCTGTTGCAGCCGCATCCCATGCGCCAGCCGGATTATCCTCTTTTTCCGTATTCCTGTGTCCTCTGGGATTCAGATGCTGTCGGACGTATGGCGGCAGAATACTATCTGGACCGCTATTACACACAGTTCGCTTTTGTCGGTGATACACACGATGAAACCTACTGGTCTGTCGAAAGGCGGAATAGCTTTTGCGGGAGACTGCAGGAAGCGGGATACCACGAGTGTCACATTTACGGGGCCTGCACACGCAGGGAACAGCGTGACTGGGCCTGTGAGCGTCCGCGCATGGAGGCCTGGCTGAAGAAACTTCCCAAGCCCATAGCTCTTTTTGCTCCCAACGACAGGCGGGGCAAGCAGGTGCTGGACGCCTGTCTTGATGCGGGCATTGCCGTGCCCGATGACATTGCCGTACTGGGAGTGGACGACGATGAATGGGTGTGTGAGGCTAGCGTTCCCACTCTCTCCAGTATTCACTGTAAAACAAGAACTGCCGGCTATAAAATTGCAGCTCATCTGGATGCTTTGATGCAGGGAAAGAAGCTGCGCAAAAAAGAGTTTCTTATTGAGCCGACACGGGTGGTGACACGTCAGTCAACTGAGTGGATGGCTGTTGCAGATCAGCGTGTCGCGCGTGCTTTGAGTTTTATCCGTATGAATGTAACGGATCCGCAGCTTTACGTTTCAGATGTGGCAAAGGCGGTCGGACTTTCCCGGCGCGCGATTGAAACCCGTTTCCGCAATGCGACAGGCAGAACCTTGCACGAAGAGATTGAACACGTCAGATTTGAGCGTCTCAAAGCGCTTCTGGCGGAAACTGACCGCAAACTCAGTGACTTGACAAAGGTCTGCGGTTTTCGCAGTCAGACACATCTGGGGCGCATTTTCAGGAAACGCTTCGGACAGACGATGACACAGTTCCGTGCTGAAGCGCAAGAGAATTGAAAATCAGTCGGAATCGAACCTGGTTAATCACAAGAGCGCAAAATCAATACTTTCTCCGCTTGTTGCCTCACCTGCGGTGATGTTCCGGCGCACTCCAGAGCACATTCGCCGTCGTCCTGCAAGCGGAATTACGGTGCGACGCCGCCGACCGCCGACCCCACAGCAAAAGATCTCGCATCCCGTATCCGATTCTAAAACCTGCTGTGACGTCTTGCCAGCGGGTCATAGCGGCGGCCTCGGGATCGCTTGTGTTTCCAGAAATCAGAGAACCGTTCCTGAAACCGTTCTATGTCTATTCGTTCAAAAGCCGCGATTGTGGCCACATGGGGATTGCGGCTCTTCTGAAGTTTCCGGAGATATTTCGGGAGGATGTCTCTGTAGGGATTGGGACGCATCAGCGGAGCACCTTTGTGCAGGTAATAGATAAGTGCCCAGGCTGTTGTATAGTTGAGAGCGCGTTTTTCCCGCACTGGATTGTAAAAGGACGTATGATCCATTTTCAGAACGTCCGGTATGTTGCGGGTTGCTTCATCCATGTTGCGTAACAGAAAATTCACCCGTGAATTTTCAGGAATATTCACATCTCCGCGTCTGTTTATCTCCGCGCTTTCAAAGAAACATGCATGGCCTTCATTGAACCAGGGAAGGTTATGCGCCATGTTACAGGAGTGGAAAAGATACTGATGAAAACCCTCATGCTGAATAATTTCAAGGGTTTTGTCATGATCATTTCCCTGTGACAGGATTATCAGTTCGCGTCTCATCGATGACCATAAACCTATACTCCACCCGAGCTCTGTTCCCACATACTGTTTGTATTCATCGGGATTTTCGAAAATTCTGACAACGCTTGTCTCTGTGATCGGATCGAAGGGGGGAACCAGAGTCTGAAACGCTTCACGTAGGTGCGGTATGTTCTTCTGCATATATCGCACCAGCGATTTTCCTGCGGAACTGCGCAGGTCGGAGAGAAATATATATTCCTCGGTTTCCGCGTACCACCAGTCTTTCATATTGGCAATGGACTTCCGTGCGGCTTCCCTCGCGGGGTTGTCGGAAATCTTATCACCGCTGCCTTTCAGGGATGTTCTGAGTTTTTTCGATCCGGTGTCCGCAGCTGTTGAAGTGCGGGTTTGAGGAGCGGCTGAAACTTTGCCGAGAAACTGGCTTTCAAATACCTTGCGGCATTTTTTCAGGGAGCTTCCGTCTTGCACATCAATAACAGCGCAGAACCAGTTCGAAGGCACCCGTCTTCCTGCCGGGGTATGGATATTCACCCGGAAAAGATATACAAGCGGGTTGCTTTCGTTTACCGGCACAAATTCAGCCGAATGCAGATTGAAGTTGAATGCGGTCCGCAGTTTGACAGCTTTTCTCGGGCGGCATTCCGCAAAATGTCCGACCCATTGAATCAGGGATAATTCATCATGCGGATTGATTTTGTTTATTTCCGAATTGAGAGCCTTCTCATACTGTCCGCGGGGTACATGTTCCAGGGCGAATTGAGGAAGGTGTTTTGAAATCCGACCTATGATCATTGTATTCCCGTTATTATCACGCCATGTTCCGCAATGCTGATCCGCATACCAGAGTTCGAAGGGGTTGAACCGCCTCTGCTTTTTCACAGTGTCACCCCGGGTTAAAGTGTAGATATATGTTTTGGGTTGCGGCAATGCCACCGGGTGTGAGTTGCCCAGAACCCGCATTTTAAGACCCATGCCGGGGTACACTCTGTCAGCTCTGAAACTTGGTGCCGACTGAATGCTGAAACAGCAGAACAGATAGGTGAAAACTGCAATAATCGGCGTCGATAAATGTATGAACATATCATGTTTCATGATTGCTGTTTTGCTGATATGGTTTTTTGCATGGCTATATGCGATTTCATTACAACGCCAGCTGTTATAACTTTATTTTGTGTGTGAACAGCTGTTGTCTTCTGTCTCCAGCGTTTTGATGGCGTATTCCACGGATCCGGCAAGAAATATAAAATAAGCCAGAAATTCAACACCCTCTTCAATTACACGCAGGACGGTTCTCTGATTTTTAGGGCCGATCAGATCCGACCAGAAATTATTGTGTCCGAAAATACGTGAGAAAAGCAAGACCATAAATCCCGAGGCCAGCATGCCGAAAGCACGCCAGTTGATTACCGTGCGTGTGGAGTCAATTACATTCCGGGTTTGTAAAAAAATAAGCGTTATTATTGCAGTAACAAGGACACTAACCGGTATTTTCCAGAAACCGTCGCATATCAGCCGGTCAAAGAACCGGTCGCATTCACGCATGCAGGCGATCAGAAAAAACAAGGCAATTATGTATGAAAGCGCACTGTGTGTTCTGTTTTTAACACCTGCGAATAAAAACATACCCGCGGCAAGGAACAAAAAGGAGAACTGAATCCATTCCACAATGCTGTCTTCGCGGAACGATTTAGTCGGCAAGTGCAGAAAAGCCACTGTAATTAAGGCGAGAAGTCCGGCATATACTGCCATTCGCACAATTACAGGGTCGAAATAACGACGTAAGTTAGCCATTTTTGTCCTATTAATAACGAAATTAAACATTGAAAGCGGAAAAACCCGAAAGTCCTCGTGTTCTGGTTTGCCGTTTAATAGACCGTAATACTAGTGGCTTTAAAAAAATATTTCAAATAAAACTTCAGAAATTCCTGTTGACTCATTCCGTTCCCGGTACGCATAATATATCTCATCAGAGGTGATCGATTATTGTTGTTCACTCCAATGGATTGTCACTGATCTTTTTTGTTATTCATTCAGAGACATTTTTTTAAGCTTTATTCAGGGAGAGTGATATGAATGTCAGATATAAGTATGCACGTACTTTAATTGAGCGTCTGTCATGCAACATGCTTTTTACGTCATGGATTGCTGGTGGTGTGGTTTTTACATCAGAGCTCTTGTTTGTTCCTGTTTCGTATGCAGGAGACCTTGGGTTTGCTGCTGTTCTCAAAGGGCAGGAGTTCGCTCAGACGAGTGCTGATAATGTTGCGCTGGGAGAGTGGAATGCCTGGTATAGCACCGGTGAGGTACAGAACGAAGGTGAGCATGAAGAACCGGTTTTTGTCTTTGAGGCTTTTGGCTCCGGGGTACAGCCGGGCTCTCTGATCGCCGGAAGCCTCACTACGCCGGGAGGTGAAGTGATGTCACTTGCAGGTGGTGAGGATCAGGAGGATACTGATCTGGGGCTGGAATCGGGGGCATCATCACCTCTGGAGCTGAATCAGGTCTGGCCTGACGGGAATTATACTTTCTCATTTACCGGTGCGGCGGACGGCGCATTGTCTCCTGTGACTTTATCGCTGACAGGCGGCAGTTATCCGCCTGTGCCGCAGGTTACAAATTTTGTCGCCCTGCAATCTGCGGATGCTTCAACAGATACGAGTGTGCAGTGGACTCCGATGGGCGGCAGCAGTGACGACTTCATTCTTTTACGTATTGAATCATGCAGTGGTGAAAATGAAGGGGAAACAGTTTATCAGAGCGGCCTGCCGGGAACGCCCGAGGCTTTGAACGGCACTGTGACGGAAACATGGATTCCTGCCGGTGTCCTGGAACCGGGATGCGATTATCAGGGCGAAATTTTGTTTATTCACGTTGCGGATACGGAAACCTCCTCCGCGCTTTACGTGGCGGCTTACTACAAACTGACCGGCTTTCTGATACGCACAGCTTCACTGCCGGGAGAACCGCTGGGATGCGAATTTCTAAGAGCCAATCCAGCCGACGGTACGGAATGGGTCTCACGCGATTCTGTGGTGGCCTTTCATTTCAGTCATTCCATGAATCCTGCCTATATTTCCATCAGCTGGACTGAAAATGGCGGTCCGTTGAGTACCGGCACATTCTCATACTACTGGACGAACAGCAATTCCATGCTGCTGTGCGAATTTTCCTCAGCATTTCCGGTTGACAGTGAAATAGGCTGGACACTCAATCTGGCTGAATTCAAGGATGCAGCCGATTTTCCGCTTGAGGGTATGCCTGCAGGGGGCTTCCGCACCGGAATAGAGGAGCCTGAAACACCACCTGATATCGAGATGGTCTCACTCCTGAAAACCCGCTTCTTTGTACAGACGAACTCGGCGGCACCGATTTCGGATGGTCGCTATGAGGCCGCTGTCGAGATCGAGACGATGGCTGTAAACCGTCTGAAATCATCCTCAGTGACTTCTCTTGCCGATGGACGCAGCAGCCCGCTCTATCCGGACCCGTGGAGTGGTGACGAATACGAAGCACCGGGCGAATACGGGTCGCAAACCGATTTCGACCGGTTTTATCCCAATGGCGATTATAAATTCGCCGTTGACGGTATCGCAGACGGTTTGCAAAACATCATTCTGAGCCTCGGTGAGACAAATCAGTATCCTGCGGCTCCAACCATTACAAATCTTTCCGGACTGCAGGGGATTGATCCCGCCACGTCGGCAAAGATACAGTGGAACGCTTTGCCGGGCTGGAGTAGCGTGCCGCAGACCGGTGCCGGTTTCATTGAATTGGAAATTAACGATCAGTTCGGCAACGAAGTTTTGTGGATAGAAGGCTCTGATATGATAAGCGGAACAGAATATGAAATTCCCCCCGATACGCTGCGGCCCGGCCGGGTGTATGAAGTGCGCCTGTTCTTTGTGCGCATTACGGATTGGAATGAGAATATTTATTCTGGAGTTATGGGGGCCGCAGGTTTTGAAAGCTCGACTAAATTTACGATAACGACTGGCGGACAGGCGGAATGGCCGTCTATCGTTAATATTGAACGGTCTGGTGTTTCAATGCAGCTTGCTTTCAGTGAACTGTACGAGGGCGGCTGGTATGCGCTTGATGTGTCCTCCGACCTGAAGAGATGGACACCTCTCAGCGGAATCTGGAGTGGAAGCTCCGGTTTTCAGGATGTTGATGCATGTTATCTGAAATCGCGCTTCTACCGGCTGCGGGAGTGTTCCTGTGATGAGGATTTGACACCGCATATCTCTGTCCATGGCACTGTATGGAATGATTCCGGCAGGACTGTGGCCGTGGCGGGGGCTTTGGTAAGCACCGGTCTGGACGGGCAATCTACCCAGACAGATGCGGAGGGAAACTTTTTTCTCATCACCGACACTCCGGCACAAAACGGCGAAGCAAGCTATACGATTGAAGTGATCAGCGGAGCACAACAACATGTTTTCGGTCCCTATCAGTGGGGCGACCAGCCGAGGGAACAGGATTTTATCTTAGAGTGATACTCTGCAAGTGCTTGATATGCAGGCACTGCAGAATCATTTCAAGCAGATCGCAGTACAGAGCGGATGTATATCAGCCGCTGTCAAATCGACTCCTGTTATAAAAACAAAGTGAGCCGGAGGGGGATGCGGGATGTCGTGTCTGCGGGCATGATGTGCGCGGCACTGACAGGGATGGCTGCGGATCTTTTTGTGGATGTCGGCGAGACAAACAACATCACCGCGGATGTATCTTACGATGCGATTGTTGTGAACGAAATACTGAATATCGATTCGAAGGTGATTTCACCTTCCACCACTTCATTCATTTGAAGGAAGGTGCGAGCATGAACGCGAATTTGACTGGTGGAAAGATGGGGGAGGCATCGCCAGTAAAGAAACCGCCAGATCACTTTATAACAACACATCTATTGGCGCTACTTTCACAACAGCCAGCTGGAGTTCGGGGGGTGTTGATTTTGATATGGATGATTTTACCGGCAACATTCGGGTTGAGGGCTACGCTGGTGTTATCCCCGACGAGTTGATCTCGATGCAGCCGGTGATGTAACGCTTGAGGGCGCTTTCGTCCCGCAGGCGTACGGTTTGCTCCGCTACCGCAACTGGACGGGTGACCTGAACACTGCCCGGCATCTGCCGTTCACCTTTGCTTCATGCAAAAGCGCTGAAAATCTCGAGACGTGGGAGCTTTTTTCCAATGACGAAACGATACCACGGAGTGAGCCGCAAATAGGCAAGAGCAGATCTCCAGAAGGAGACGGCTATAACCTCACTCTTGGAATGTTCGGACTCTGCATAATTTTTCGCTGATAGCTCTTTTCGTTTCTGTGGTGATTTGATAGACTTGCGACTAAGCTCGATCTGCGACCGCGCAACTGTAGGCCGGGTGCCCCACCCGGCGCACCAACTTGCGACTAGGCTCGATCCGCGACCGCGCAACTGTAGGCCGGGTGCCCCACCCGGCGCACCAACTTGCGACTAGGCTCGATTCGCGACCGCGCAACTGTAGGCCGGGTGCCCCACCCGGCGCACCAACGCCCGGTGAGGGCATCCGCCGTCGTCCCGCAAGCGGAACTATGGCGAGACGCCGCCAAGCCTACAAATTACCAAACGACAACATGTTTTCTAAGGACAAACATGTTTGTCTTTGCCCAACAAGTAGGACCTATGAAAAATTACCAGTTTATCAATCAGATTGG
>JAWOEI010000099.1:0-25968 GCA_046482825.1 Kiritimatiellia bacterium | reverse complement strand
TGCCGGGTTTTAATTCCGGTCCACTGTAGTGCTTGGCTTCTATAAAAACGCCGGTAACGCTTATATTTCTTATGAATTTTCACCTTGAATCTGATGTGTTCAACATGGAAGAAGTGGTAGTAACGGCCAATCGCAGTGAACAGAAACGCAATGATGCACCTGTTATTGTTAATACCCTTTCGCCTAAACTTATCAATAATTCACAGTCCGTTACACTTGGGCAGGCTCTTAATTTTCTGCCCGGAAAACTCGAAGTCCTCCGGACTCTGTGAGGGAATACCGCCGTTTAAAAGCTTTAATCCGGATTCATCGTCTGATCTGCAGGAAAACGACCACAGACGGGACCGGCGCGCATCTCCGATAACAGTTACAGATTCAAATGCATCCCTCATATATTCACAGGCCAGAGCAGCAGCACTTGATATACCCAGAACAGGTTTCCCGCAGGGAAGGGCCATACCCTCCAGAGCACCAAGCGCTGAACGTATGCCCGAAAAAGACCCCGGTCCGACAGCACAGACAAACTCATCAATCTCATCAACGCGGCATCCGGAACGCCTGATTGCCGCTGATAACTCTGCAAACCACTTCGGTGAACGTGCGGAACCGCCCTCCCATTTGAGTTCACAGAGAATATCTCTGTCGCGGGACAGGGCGAAACCAGCGCAGCCGCAGGATCTATCCAGAATCAGACGTAACATAAATTCTCACTTTTTCAGAAATTTCTGTCGAAATATCAACGCAACCCCAACTCGCCGACGATTGCATCAGCGGTCAGACCGGCATCTTCCAGCAGTTCATCAATCCGCCCCTGCTCAACAAAGGAGTCTTTCAGACCGAAGGACAACACCGGAATGCTGAATCCCATACCGGCCAGAGTTTCGCGTACAGCTGAACCGAAACCGCCAGCCAGAACCCCGTTTTCGACAGTTACAAAGCGTGAAGCTGATTTCTCCGCCTGCGAAGCAAGCAACGCGGCATCAACAGGTTTGATAAAACGTGCATTAACCACCCCTGCGGCTTCTCCCCCAACAGTCAGCTTATCCGCACATTCCAGGGCAACAGGAAGCATATCGCCATAAGACCATATCCAGGTTACATCAGAAACGCCGTCGGCAGGTCGGGTGACAATCACAGCTTTACCGATTGCAATTTTTTCCACGTTCTGATTCATATCAACCTCAACAGCGCCGCCCCGCGGATAGCGGATTACAGCTGGCCCGTCATACGACAAAGCAGTCCGCATCATGGCTTTCAGTTCGGAATAATCTGCGGGCTGCATGATTACAAGATTGGGAATGCAGCGAAGCATGGGAATATCAAAGACCCCGTGATGAGTCGGTCCGTCGTTACCCACAATGCCAGCACGGTCCACACACAGAAGTACGGGAAGATTCTGAAGAGCGATATCATGCATAACACAATCAACCGCCCGCTGCAGAAAAGTTGAATAAACGGCAAAAACCGGATGAAACCCCCTTGCTGCCAGACCTGCGGCAAAAACAGCACCGTGCTCTTCGCAGATACCGACATCATAGAAGCGTCCCGGGAATTTTTTCTGGAAATGATGCAGCCCCGTGCCGGCGCTCATAGCGGCGGTAATCGCGATAATTGACGGATCATGCTCAGCGAAGTCACATAAAAAACGGCCGAATGTCTCTGAATAACTGTTCTTTGCAGCGCCCTTGCCTGAGCGGCATTCCATCTCCTTTTCAGGGTCAAACGGACCCACGCCATGCCATCCTGACGGGGCTTTTTCCGCAGGTCTGTATCCGCGGCCTTTCTGGGTGGCTACATGAACAACCACAGGCCCTTTGAATTCATTTGCTGAAAGAAAAGCATTTTCCAAGGCCCGCATGTCATGTCCGTCTATGGGACCAATATACCGCAGACCGAACTCTTCAAAAAAAGCATTTTTAAGCAAAAGGCTTTTAATCGCACTTTCAATGCGATGATAAACTCTTCGCAGAAAAGTCATATGCAGTTTATGTCCAGCCTGTTCAGCTGCGGCCTTGATGCGATTGTAACGCACATCAGTCAATAAAGCCCCGAGACTACGGGAAAGAGACCCCACATTCTGGGATATGGACATTTCATTGTCGTTCAGAACAACAATAATTTTACTGCCTGCATCGACAATATTGTTCATTGCCTCCAGGGCAATGCCATTTGAAACAGACGCATCCCCTGTCACAGCTACAACCGCCTCGCCGGAATGCAACTGATCGCGTCCCACAGCAAAACCCAGGGCAACCGAAAGAGACGTGCCGGCATGACCCGCAATAAACGCATCATACTCACTTTCCCCGGGCTTGGTAAAACCTGACATTCCTTTATACTGCCGCAGGGTATCAAATATATCTGAACGTCCGGTAAGCAGCTTCCAGGCATAAGCCTGGTGTCCCACGTCCCATATAATCCTGTCCTCGGGAGGGTTGAAAATCCGCATCAACGCAATCGTGAGTTCAACCGTCCCTAGATTTGATGCGAGGTGGCCCCCGTTCCGGCCGACAGTTGCTATTATCCTTTTCCGGATTGCCGAAGCTAAATCAGGAAGTTGTTCCATTCCCAGAGACTTCACATCCTCGGGGCTTTTTACTTTATCTAGAAAATCATCCATTAAAAACTATTGCTCCGCAATACTTTTACGCCGTTTAAGAATTTGAAGGAGAGTATTGTTCTGACCGAAATCAGGTATCTCCTGGACAAAATCATAATTACGGCTCAATTCTTTCATAAACAACTGATACTCGCCATGCGGCACTCTGGTCATTACGGGTGCCTGTATAGTCAGGCCGTAACCGCTGAAAGCAGCCACTTCGCAAGGTGCCGAAGCCAGGAGATTCATCATACCGTTGCGGTTGAAAACATGATATTTTGCCGCTTTTTCATCGCTTAATTCGGGAAAATAACCGAAGGGCCCCATTTCAAGCCCCCGGGGAACCTTCAAACCGCATTCAACCGCCAGATAAAGATCCTGAGTCAGAAGCGTATCATCCCCGTCGGCAAGCGCTTTTACGCAGCAGGCGGCATCTCTTAACTCCTGAAGATCGCTCTGTTGTTTACGTATTACCCAGAAACGATCCTGACCCGATACAAAACAATCCTGAAGAAGAGGTGACGAAAAGCTGCACAGGTTAACAGCCAGAACCGCAGTGACGGCCAGAAGTACGCGTGTTTTTCTGTCTTCAAACAGATTGACGGACCATACCGCCACAGCAACTGAAAGCAGCCCCATTACCGGAACCTGATAGTCGTCATAGGGATGCGGAGAGCAGATATGCACTGCAAATGCCGCTGCAAAAGCAAAAAACCAGACTGACGGCCAGATCTCCCCGTGATATGCGTTATCTTCCCTATCCTCAGAAGAAAGGGGTTTATTTCTGATACCGACGGTCACAGCCGCGAGAACAAGAGCGGCAAGAAACAGAAACTGTATCAAATAAGCACGGACAACACGGGAGAGAGATCCGAGAGCCAGAAAAGGATCGAATCCCGAGCCGCCGCGATGCACATGAAAGGACTGGCAAAATAGAAATTCATCCATTGTACTGAATAAAACCGGAGCAAAGACAGCAGCCAGTCCGATAAAACCTCCCAGAGCAAACCAGAAAAAAGCACTTCCGCATTTACGCCAGTTAAAGAGCAGTCCAAGCGTTATGACAGGCAGAACAATTCCGATGGAAAGCCTGACCCCGGCGGCCAGTGCAATCAGAAGACCGGCGGGCAGAGCCCACATGCGTGACAGCATCGACTGGCTTCTGCGTTTTCTGAAAAAACACAAAGTGAGGACCAGACAGCCTGAGTGAAGCAGCAGGGAAGTCAAAGCATATGTTTTCGGAATTGTCGTGAAATAGCAGTGATAAAAATTACAGCCGACCAGAGAGAAAGCGATGAGACCGGCCTCCGGGGCATACCTGCGGCTTACAGATCTGGCAGCCATAGCTCCCACACACAAAGAAGACAGCAACCCGATAACAGTTGTAAATATACGCCCCCCCAGAAGACCGTAAGAATTCCATATATCGGCAAACAGGCTGTAGAACCAGGGCATTAAAGGTGCCTGAGTAAAGAAAAAATCCTCATACGGGTACAATCCTTCTGAAACACAGCGGGCTGCATAAAGATACCATCCTTCATCCTGATTCAGATTTCCGTACAGCACACAGAAGACGCAAAGAGCCGAAGCGGACAGCAACGCAATGGCAACAGCCAGACAGTAAAAGATTTTCGACGCCCTATTCCGCAACATCAGTTCAGCCTTTTTTTAATAAAAAGAGGCGTTAACCTGTGATAAAGAGATTAGCGCCCCTGTTTCAATCTGAGAGACAACCGATCCGGCAGACCGGCCTTGCGATTGCGCTCGATTGCTGCATCAACATCATACTCAACACGCGCAAATTCAACTTCGCGGCTCTTTGTTGAATAAGTTACATAGGTGCTTCTGGGATCATTATTACGTGGCTGTCCGACACTGCCGACATTTATAAAGAACTTAGGGCCGAAAGTCACTTTCACCTTACATGGCTCGATACGCATAATAGAATCATGGTCTTTTTTATAAATCATCGGAACATGGGTATGTCCATGAAAGCATAACGAAAGAGTCTGATAGCTGAAATGCGCCTCTGCTGCCAGAGTATCAAACACATAGCCCCAGTTTTCCGGTGTATCCAGCGTACTGTGCACCAGCATAAAACCGCCGAAGGAGCGGGTGTAAGGAAGATCATGCAGCCACTTGACGCAATCTTCATTAAGCTGTCTGCGTGTCCATGCGATCACACTGGCCGCAAGGGGCTGGAAATCATCAAGACTTTCATTATAGGAACAGTAGTGATCATGATTTCCCCGAACTGTGATGCATCCCAATTCGCGCACACGCTCGATACATTCGACCGGCGATGCATTGTAGCCGACAATATCACCGACACTCACAAAATCCGTCACGCCTCTTTTTTCAGCGTCAGCAATTACAGCATTCAACGCTTCGATGTTACCATGAATATCCCCCAGAACAGCATACTTCTTGTCTATCATTTACTCAAATCCTTAAATCTACATGGTGGGTTACAGCGCCTTTGGATCAGGATATCTGCAAAGCGGCCACTGCCAGCGGAAGATCATCCGCTGTCGTTATTTTGATATTTGGACGGCTCCACTCCACAAGCCGTACAGTTTCACCCAACAACTCCACCGCTGACGCGTCATCCGTTACGGAAGCTTTTTTATTTTTCACTTCCGTATAGGCTCTGTTCAGGAGTCCTACGTTAAAGGTCTGCGGGGTCTGCACAGCCCACAGTTTTGTACGGTCAACTGTATGGTCAACCGTTGTCCCCCGCTCAACATATTTGACAGTATCCCGCATACGCGAAGCCGCAATGCCGCTGCCGTGACGTCTGGCGCACCGCAGAGTAGATTGTATCAGCTCCGGTTTCACACAGGGACGGGCCCCGTCATGTATACACACGTAGCGCGTATCCGGATCAAGCTCTTTCATTCCGTTAAGCACTGAATCCTGACGGCTGCCTCCTCCAGCAACAACCGTCTGTAACTTTGAAACACCGAACATCTGGGAAACAGTTTTTGCCGCAGTAACCTGATCTCTGCGCACAACAAGAATGATGCGGTCAATATCAGGACACTCTTCAAAAGCCAACATGGACCAGGCTACAACAGGCTTGGGACCGAGACTCAAAAAAGCCTTGTCTGTACTGGTTCCCATACGCTGCCCGCGCCCTGCGGCAACAATTATTGCACTATTCATTAATTTTTTCTCCAACCATTGTAAAAACCCTCATGTTACGCCTGAATAAACAGCATGCGGTGCATTCAGGGGCTTGAAAATTCCAGTAAAACCTCAAATTGTTATCATTGTATCAACCCTTAAATGAAATAGTCAAGTCTGCGCAAATAAAAATTAAGTCCAAAAACCTAAGACTACGCCGGAAACTTCTTGCCGAGAAGATGTTTATGACTGAAAACAGCAGTGATTCAGAGTTAAGATTGACAACAGCTGCAGCGCTTCATTCCGTCTCCGCCCGCAAACGCGGCTGCGTCGCAGGTCTGCCCTCCCGGCATCTCTGCGGGGAAATGAAAAAGGGAATTGATTTCCGCATCCGGCAAAGGAATAAACTTTTTCAGCCCGCGCTGCACTGCACGCTTCAGGAAAGCCGTGAAGCGTAATCCTGATAATTAAACTCTCTGATCACATCAATCCCGTTTTCATCTATAACAGCTATTGACGGAAGATTAACACCGTTGAACATGTTGTTCTTGACCATGGTGTAATGAGCCATATCAGTGAAAATCAGTTTATCGCCCGGCATCAGAGGTCTATCAAATGAATAGTCCCCTATAATATCTCCCGCAAGACAGGTCATACCACCGATTCTGTAAGTATATTTTTTTTCTCCGGGCTTAGCAGCCCCTGTGATATGCGGTCTGTAGGGCATCTCCAGCACATCGGGCATATGACAGGCGGCCGAAGTATCAACCAGAGCCGATCGCATTCCGTTGTCAACAATATCCAACACCGAGGTCACAAGATATCCGGCATTAAGCGCAACCGCCTCTCCCGGTTCCAGATAGACCTCCAGACCGTATCTTTCCCGAAATTCCTTGATGATCTTCACCAAAAGTTCAACATTGTAATCAGCACGTGTTATATGATGACCGCCGCCGAAATTGATCCATTTAATTTTGTCAAAGTACCTACTAAACTGTGCCTCCACACTGGCAAGCGTACGCTCCAGAGTATCTGAATTCTGTTCGCACATGGTATGGAAATGCAGGCCGCTGAGACCTTGAATATCAGCATTACTGAACGAGGCAGCAACTGCTCCGAGCCGGGAGCACGGTGCACAGGGATCGTATATAGCATTGCGTTGTTCGGAATACTGCGGATTAATCCGCAGAGCACATTCGACACCGCGCTTGCTGCGGCAGTTGAACTCCTCAACCCGCCCGCGAAAACGTTTGTACTGAGCCGCTGAATTGAAAACAATATGGCTGCAGCAGCGCAGGATACCATCAAACTCGTCATCCCGGAAAGCAGGAGAATATATATGCACTTCCCCGCCCATTTTCTCAAATCCGAGACGCGCTTCGAACAGAGAGCTGGCGGTGGTGCCAGCCAGATATTCGCCTATAACAGGGAACAGGGAGTGCATGGAAAAACCCTTGAGCGCCAGCAGAATTCTGCAACCGGCACGCTGTTGCACTGAAGCAAGCAGTTCAAGATTTTTCCGCAGCAATCGTTTGTCCACCACATAGGAGGGAGTTCTGACGGAAAGTAAAAAATCTGTTTCTGATCTGTTCATAATAAGCGGACTTGTTCCCTGAACTGCTTTCGTCCGGCTGTCAGGCCGCGTGTGCAAACGCAAACAGACGAACCGGAATTATATAATTTGCAATGTCTGTATTGCTGAATGTGCTATAGGCATCAAATCGTATGTATATGAAAAACTTTGCGTATTACGGGTTGAAACTGTGCCCACGGCACACTCTCTGCGGCTCCCGTTTATTCCGGGCTCGCTATCTGCACACCATCTTCTCAGCGTCTCACCGAGCAATACTATCCGTTGTTTTCATTCAACAACATGGGGATTGAAATTCTCATGCCAGGGCAGTCCCTGTCTGGTCAGCTCCTCCATAAAAGGATCAGGATCAAACTCTTCGACATTATAAACACCGGGTTTTTTCCAGATCCCCTGCAGCAGCAGCTTCGCGCCTACCATAGCAGGCACACCCGTCGTATAGGAAATTGCCTGTGAACCTACTTCACGGAAACACTTCTGATGGTCGCAGATATTGTAAACATAGTACGCTGCAGGTTCACCGTCTTTCACGCCCCGGCAGATGCAGCCGATATTGGTTTTACCTCTGGTACGCGGACCGAGACTCGCCGGATCGGGCAGCACTGCCTTGAGAAACTGCAGGGGCTGAATCTTTCTCCCTTCAAAATCTACTGGCTCTATACTGGTCATGCCGACATTCTGCAGAACGACAAGATGATTTATATACTTCTGTGAGAAAGTCATGAAAAACCGAATACGTTTCAGACCGCGTATATTCTTTACCAGCGACTCCAGCTCTTCATGATAGAGCAGATAGGCGTCTTTCGGGCCGATGCCATCAAAATCAAAGACACGTTTAATCTCAAGCGGCTGAGTTTCGACCCACTCACCCTCACACCAGAAACGGCCGTTGGCTGTGATTTCCCGGATGTTGATCTCAGGATTGAAATTTGTGGCAAACGGATAACCGTGATCACCTCCGTTAGCATCGAGAATATCTATCGTGTGGATTTCATCGAAATAATGTTTCTGAGCGTAAGCGCAGAACACACCGGTCACCCCCGGATCGAAACCACATCCGAGTACGGCACACAGTCCCGCCTGCCCGAATCTTTCGCGATAGGCCCACTGCCATTTATACTCGAATTTCGGAGTGTCCGGCGGTTCATAATTGGCGGTGTCCAGATAGTGGGTACCGGTCGCCAGGCAGGCATCCATAATGGTCAGATCCTGATAAGGCAGGGCCACATTTATGACCAGCTCAGGCTTGAAATCATTGATAAGGGCAATCAGATCATCGGTTTTATCCGCATCGACCTGCGCCGTATGAATTAGAGTCTCCCCGCCTTCCAGTGCCTTACTGAAAGCATCGCATTTCGATTTAGTGCGACTGGCAATCATAATCTCACTGAAAACATCAGGATTCTGACAACATTTATGAATAACAACACCGGCAACTCCGCCAGCACCAACTATTAAAACTTTTCCCATAATTCAAACTCCTACATCCCGCATATCGCCGCAGATTCCATTACACCATCAGCAGGGACATTTCACGCAGGGTTTTACAAGCCACCGCTGTTGAAGCTCCACTCGCATCGAGTAACGGTGCCAGCTCGACAATATCCGCTCCCACGATGTTAACTCCGCGCATTTCCACGAATGCGGCGAGCAATTCCTTATACGTAATTCCACCCGGTTCAGGAGTACCTGTTCCCGGAAATACCGATGGATCCAGAACATCGAGATCCACTGTGAGATATACGGGGTCACCGCCTATTTTCTTCAGACATCCGGCGATACCTTGCAGATCAAAACAATGCATGACACTCCTGCGTTCGACAACATCAAATTCATCCTTTGCGCCGGAACGAATACCGAACTGCCAGAGCGAACCGCTGCGCAATTCCTCCAGAGCGCGTCTCATCACTGTTGCATGAGACAGTTTCTCGCCCATATAATCGTCACGTAAATCAGCATGAGCATCAAAATGAATTATATTCAGATTCCTGTGTTTCGTTGCACAGGCCTGAATCAGACCCAGTGAGATCAGATGTTCTCCGCCGACACCGAGAATTTTCTTTCCATCGGCAAGTATCAATTCAGCCTCTTCTTTGATGGCGCTGACCACACGTTCTCTGGTGCCGTAAGAAAGCGGCATGGAACCAAGATCACAGATACGGCAGTCCAGAAGGTCTCTTTTGAGGTATGGGCTCCAGGTCTCAATAAAATCCATCTCATTCTGAACATGCTTTGGTCCCATCCTGGCGCCGTCACGGCCGGAGACCGTTCCATCGTAAGGGTAGCCGACAACCACCAGATCAGCGCCGGAATAACTGCTGCGGATTCCCTCATGAATTACAGGTTCCTGTTCTTTCAGCATAAATCTCCTTTATTTCCTTCAGGCCTTTCGGGCTCCTTCTCGAAGGGCAAAACAAATGTAATGGTCTTCAGTTCGCCGGGTCGGTGACCCGGCCTACAGCTACGCAGGTCGGTGACCCAGCCTACAGCTACGCAGGTCGGTGACCCTGAGAAACAGAATCACCTCTCATAATATGTGTACCCGCGAAGTCCGTTTGCAATCGAATTCATAATTTCACGACGTTCACGCGGAGAGATAAGCCCGCTGCGAACCGCCTCTTCGGCTGTTTCCCTGAGTTTTGTCTGCATCTCTTTTCTGTCATATTCGACATACGACAGGACATCTTCCACAGAGTCGCCCTGAATTTCACCGGTAAACTCGAATGTTCCGTCACGTTCCAGACGAAGACTGACGACATTGGTATCTCCGAAAAGGTTGTGCAGATCACCCAGTGTCTCCTGATAAGCCCCTACCAGAAAAACTCCCAGATAGTAATCCTCTCCGTTTTTCAGCGGATGCAGGGGCAAGGTGCGCCGTATATCGTGCGAATCTATAAAACGGTCGATCCGGCCGTCACAATCACATGTTATATCCGCCAGAACAGCATTACGCGAAGGATATTCCAGCAACCGGTGAACCGGCATAATAGGAAAAAGCTGATCAATGGCCCAGCTGTCAGGCAAAGATTGAAAAACAGAGAAATTGCAATAGAATATATCGGCAACGTCATTTTCAATATCGTTCAGCTCTTTCGGCACATGCTTTAATTCAGCTTTAAGTTCAACAATCCTGTGCAAGGTGTTCCAGAAGATTTTTTCCCCCAGTGAACGCTGCCGGAGAGAAAGCCTCCCTGAATTGAACATATCGCGGATCTGATCGCGGTAATAAAGAGCATCATTATAGCACTCCTGAAGATTCTTATGATTCAGCATCCTGTTCACTTCATGCAGGTTGTTAATTTCCTGCGGCAGGGAATCATCAAGATTTTCAGGAATATCGTATTGTTCAGACCCGGCCACATCAAGCACATTGAACAGCAGCACCGAATAGTAGGCAACAAGAGCACGCCCGGACTCCGTGACAATAACAGGATGATCAATACAGCTCTCGTCCATCACAGTCATAACCGCTTCAACCACATCCGCGCAATACTCCTGAACACTGTAGTTGCGGCTGTTGTAAAAATTAGTTTTGGATCCGTCATAATCCACTGCCAGCCCGCCGCCCAGATCAAGGTATCCCATAGGCGCCCCCTCTTTGACCAGTTCAGCGTAAACCCGGGAAGCCTCCTGCACAGCAGAGCGGATATCACGGATGTTGGGCACCTGTGAGCCGAGATGATAATGCATAAGTTTGAGAGCTTTCAGCATGCCGCGTTTTTTCAGGGAATCCACAATGGCTGTAACCTGCGACATGTTAAGCCCGAAAATGCTGCGATCGCCTCCGGACTCTGTCCAGTGTCCTCCAGCCTTGGAAGACAGTTTGATGCGTATACCGATGGCGGGCACGACTTTCAGTTCTTCGGCGCGGTCGAGAATCAATTCCAGTTCTCCGGGAATCTCAATGACAAAAAAGCATTTGTAACCCATTTTCCTGGCATAAAGCCCCAGATCGATAAACTCCGCATCCTTATAGCCGTTGCAGATAAGGCAGGCTTCTCTGTCCTTCAGTTCAGAGAGTGCCGCGAGCAGCTCCGGTTTGCTACCGACTTCCAGCCCGTGATGATAGCGTTGCCCGAAGCGTGTGACTTCCTGCACAACCTGCTGTTGCTGATTGACTTTGACAGGATAGACTCCCTGATAGCGGCCTTTATATTCAAGAGTATTTATGGCCTCGCTGAACGAATTGTTCAGCATGGATATCTGGGCATCCAGCAGATTTTCAAAGCGCAGAAGCACCGGCATATCCAATCCGCGGTCCCGGACTCCGGAGATTATATCCATGAGACTCACAGATGCCTTGGAACTTTCTCCGGTGTAAGGATTTACCAGGACCTCTCCTTTATCAGAAATACTGAAATATCCGCCGCCCCAGCCTTTCACACCGTAAAGATCTTCGGATCCGGACTTGGTCCAACGCCCCGGAAGTTCAACTTTATTCATAATACCCCTCAACTGAAGCCATCAAGCCTGCCAGGATTGATGCTGAAAGCCAGACAGAAAACTATGCGTGAGATTAATACTGAGTTTCTAAGTTGTCAAGTATGATTGTTACCGGTAGCAGCCGTTTTACAGATAGAAAAAACAGAGGTAAATATGTTCCTTGTCCCGACTTTTGGAAAAGCGTGCGTTTTATTATGCACTTCAGGTTTTATTATGCACTTCAGGGAATACTTTGATATACGTAGAATACTTTGATACAGTGTTACTGTTTCAGTGAATAACAATTGAATGGGAATGTATATTTATGGAAAAAATCAATCAGATACTGGACAAAATAGGCTGGGAAAGCATACTCCTCACATGCGGAAGAATTATACTGATTCTTGTATTGGCATGGATTGTTTTCTATGTAATCCAAAGACTGCTTGCCAAGTTTCAACGTCATCTGCTGAAAAAAGACAGCGATGCCGATGAACCTCCATCAGAAAAGGGGAAACGGGTGGAAACCCTGACAAAACTTATACGTCAGGCAATGCTGATAGCGATATGGCTGATTGTCATTTTGATTATCCTGAAGGAGATCGGAATGGACATAGGCCCCATTCTGGCAAGTGCTGGCATTTTAGGTCTGGCGATAGGCTTCGGCGCTCAGAATCTGGTGAGGGACTTTATTTCGGGTTTTTTCTTTATTCTCGAGAATCAGATCAGGGTCGGCGATGTAGCAATACTCAACGGCACAGGCGGTCTGGTTGAAAGTGTTAATTTCCGGACAATAGTACTGCGCGATCTATCCGGCATAGTTCATGTTTTCCCCAACGGGACAATCACAACCCTAAGCAATATGACCAACGACTGGTCCGCGTATGTCTTTGAAATAGGCGTGGCCTACAAAGAAAACACCGACAAAGTGATTGAGCTTATGAAGAAGGTCGGTGCGGAATTGAAAAAGGATCCGGTAAACGGTTTTTTCATGCTGAATGAACCGGAGATATTCGGTGTGGATAAATTCGCTAATTCGTCAGTTATTATAAAAGGACGCATCAAAACAAAACCTATCAGACAGTGGCAGGTCGGACGTGAATACCTGCGACGTATTAAATTGGCATTTGACGAAGCCGACATTGAAATTCCCTTCCCTCATCAGACACTCTATTTCGGGGAGGCCAGCAAACCCTTCGATGTAACTATCATGGAAAAACTGAAAGGAGAAACCAATGGCTCAGATAACATTTAAAGGAAGTCCGGCTGCAACGTACGGGAATCTTCCCGCTGCAGAAACACAGGCACCTGAATTCATACTCACAGGCGGAGATTTAGCAGACGTAAAACTGTCAGATTTTGCCGGTCAGAATGTTGTACTCAACATTTTTCCCAGCATAGACACCGACGTATGTGCGGCATCTGTCCGACGTTTCAATAAAGAGGCCGCTGCGTTGACAGACACAAAGGTTCTGTGCATTTCTGCGGACCTGCCATTTGCCAGCGGCCGCTTCTGCAGTGCCGAAGGTCTGGATAATGTGGTCACTCTCTCGACATTCCGCTCACCGGAATTCGGAAAAAACTACGGCACTCTGATTACAGAGGGGCCGCTGAAAGGGTTACAGTCAAGAGCAGTCGTGATCATCGATAAATCCGGGGCGGTTATCTACACAGAGCAGGTTGCGGAAATCACAGAGGAACCTGACTACGAAGCCGCACTGAAAGCACTGAGTTGAGCTGAGATCCGGGGTACAAGGTGCGGGATACGTGATTTATCTGTAGGGTTGGCTCTAAGAGCCAACCCTACAGTGAAAACACAACATTACTGAACTTTGCACAATGATTCGCAGGTACATCCATCATATTTTATTTAATCTTCCGCCAGACACAACGGTAGTTAAACCGGCGGTTGGGTGCGCTGTCCCCATTTATACACAGCGAGATAGGATCTTTCAAATCTGCGAAATTATCACACCAGTGGAAATCAAAGGTAAAGGCATCTCCGGTTAAACCGAGAAGTTTACGGGGAACAGCGATCTCAAGGTTTTGTCCGGCATAGCGATAATCCAGCTCTGTCACCTCAACCCACTGACCGGTAGCTTTGGCATCATAACGACATAGAGTTGTTTTTCTGTCACTGGCAACCCGCTTATTGACAAGAAAATCATAACCGTGCCATCCTGTATCCGGGTTCTTATCTGCATCCAGAAGAAAAAGCATCCAGTTAGAACCGTTGTGCGGCGTAAGCGGCTTTCGGCTCTCCACCCAGAAATAGAGAGTCTCTTCATCAACCGCGACTTTGGCATTGATGATATCGTTGCGGCCGGAATTATTCTTATAGTGCAATCCGCCATAACCCATATAATCGCGATGGGCGTTATCACCGATTGTATCGCGATATTCAACGGCAACACCCTTCCAGTCATCAAACTTTCCATCAATCCGAATCGGGTCAAATCCGGAGAGTTCAGGTATGGGTCGCACACCTTTATAGCGACGTATATTCTAAACCATCTGCATGTAGTAGTTATCGGTATAACCACCCTTCATCGGCTGAATGCAGCGGTTGAACTCCGAGTTGTACTGATCCACAAAGCGGTATGTGCTGTCCTTACGTCGCATGAAGTTATATGACTTACCTGGTTCAGGATGATATTTACCGGCGGTCCACTCGTTCCAGTCGTTGATATAGAGAAACTGCGGATCACCCTTGAGCGCATCCTCCCAGCGATCCTGAAAGTACATGCCGTATCCCTCGGGGTTCTCGACTGTCTTACCCAACCAGGGCACATAGGTCGGCACGGGAAGGTCATATTCGTTAAACTGCGGTTCACCGTGTTCCTTTGTCCAGCATTTGCCGATCATAGTTATGGCATGCTGAGCGGCGATCACGGCAGCTTGCTCCTTAACTCCATTGTGGGTTGAAACCAGCTGATCAGGCTTCAATGCCTGAACCGGCTTATGCCCCATATCCAGGCCGAAGCTCCAGTTATCCTCTGTACCGACAAAACGTTTACCGCCCCACATCCAGTATCCCCACCACATTGTGCGCAGGGTGAAGAAATTCTTAACGTCCTTAGTGTAGTCTTTATAAACCGGTTCCGTATAATCCGGATCACCGTAGTGCGGATGATTCTTATCGGTTCCGGCCGCAGGATCATAGTACGGATTTCTATTTTCAGCACCGTGTCCACCAGCGACAACCGAGGGATTACCGTTATAAAGCAGAAGCGGACTTCCATCCCACTCAAACCAGAGTTCTTCAAAGACCCAGCAACATTGGGTTCCAGCAGATTCCAAAATCATCCAATATTCAAAGGCGATCAATCAATATCGATAATCTCCGCGTCATTAATAATGTCACGCCCATTACCACTCGCCCGGCTTAGCAAATTCGGAGAAACATTCCATTGATGACCGTCATCCGTGACAACCGAAACTGTTTTCCGGTTATATTTTATCAGGATGCCCACAACAAGCGTCCCTTCACATGTACAGAATTGCACCCTGTCACCAAGATTAAACCTGATCATCTCCGACTGAGTCTTGATCTGATGGAGAACTTTTATTCGCGCGACAACCCGTTTATTTAGATCCCGCAACTCTTCATATGTCATATTCTCAATATTCATAGAATGATAAAAAAGTCTTGTCTATTCGTCATAAGGCCCAAGGAACCGGCTACCATTGAAATGAATCAGATGTGAAGGTGCATCAGCCACCCACACCTCACTCTCCCATGCAATCTCGCCAAGATAACGACTCATAACACCACGATTTGGAAATGCCGTAACATACACAATCCCGGCTTTTGATCCGGCAAACAGAGCTGCCAATTCCGAGTGCCTCTTTCCATCCACTGGTCCATGACTGGTCACAGACTCTGCAAGTATTAACCATTTCCGCTCAGGGCAAAACAATATTACATCCGGCATCTTTCCATGTGCATCCACAACAATACCCTGCTCCTGCAATAAGGATTCATCAAAGTACCCCCATTTATCACCCGTATCACCAACATAAACAAGTTTGCATCCGGGAACAAAGCGCGGCGCAAACTCTTCTATAATGTCACAAATCAATTCACTATGCTCACCTGGACTGAGATTCACTTCTTGATTTGGAGCTATCTGCACAGGCACTAGATTTTGACTGCGCTCCATTGCATAACCAGCAGCAAGAGCTTTATGAGATTTCAGATACTCAATCATTGCACTCTTCCACTTCACAGCACCGACACTGCGCAAAAGCTCTAACACATCAGGTGCTATTTGATAAACAGCTTTGGGGCTGTTTACAGGGCGACTAGGCAGATCTGGATTATATAACGCAATTCCCGCTGCAACAAACTGATGCATTGTTTGTCGTCTAATTGTTTCGCGGGTGTTTGGCG
Organism: Kiritimatiellia bacterium; assembly: GCA_046482825.1. Classification (GTDB taxonomy): domain Bacteria; phylum Verrucomicrobiota; class Kiritimatiellia; order RFP12; family UBA1067; genus M55B167. The sequence continues at coordinate 9,837 of JAWOEI010000099.1, read as the reverse complement.
CATAGTTTTTTCCATAGTGCTCTCTAATCCAATCCATTATAGGAGTGACACCAATTAACGGAGAATCTACATCTTCCCAGCTTTTCCGAGGTGATAAATTCAATAAAGCTAGAAGGCAAAGAGCCGAACGTTCGTTTTGTTGTGCTTTCGGCATTCCCAGAATTTTAATCACATTAATGGCTTTATTGATCTTAGATTTACCTTTGACCGGACTCATTTATTAGTGCCTCCAATTGCCTATCAAAATCATCCATCACTAATTCATCCTGTTCTTTTGCCCACGCTCCCAAGTGCATAAGAGTTTTACGATCAGGATATTTCATCCTTCTTAAATCAGTTGCGTTTACCTGTGTATGTCCACTAAAACGGCGGAAATTATCATCAACTGCTTTACAGTTCAAATATACAGCAAGTCCTCGTGCAAGATCTTCAGGAACCCCCTTTTTGTTAAAGTGAAACACATTTAAATGATTCTCAAAACCCAAAAAATCGTCATTAACAAAACTAGCAGGCGACACCACACTTGCAACAATTCTTCTTTTCTCTTCTTTTGAAGAAAATCGTCTCACCACAGTATAGAACCCATTCGGATAAAGCCACCTACTTGTTTTTTCGTTATAATTAATTGCATTAGGTTTCTTGCCTTTCTCAATCGGCCACTTTGTTTCCATCAAAGAAAAATGACAAGGATATAACAAAGGCACGCTCTGGGGCTCCGGCATCTGCAAGAGATGCTCCTTTAAACGATAATCAACAATCGGCCCTGTCGAGACTTGAAGTCCAATATCCGACAAAGACCCTCCAACCTTCTCTAAAACATGCGTGCTGTTAAATTCACAGCACGAAGGTATATGTATAAACAACTCTTTGTCGGCTGGATGCAAAATAAGACTAAAAGGCGTTAGCGACTTAGTTAAATCAGAAAACGTAGCATCCGAAGAGAAAGAAAGCTCAACACCCCCCTGTTTCCCATCCTTTTCAAGACGAATAATAACATTCTCCTGTAAAACATTATCATCCTTAAATGCCTTGTTACGGGATTCAAAGAGATGAATATTTTTTAAAGCAGTATGCTTAAAAAGAAACTCTCTGAACGGCCGATAATAAGGACCATTACAAAAACTCCGGGGAATAATGGCGACCAATTGTCCACCAGGTGCTAATAAAGCAACAGCCAATGCAACAAAACCTGAATATAAATTTACTGTTTCCACACCAGCGGCACGAAGCGCTTTACGATGCAAGGAAGAACTCGGAATCTTTTTATACGGCGGATTCATGATACAATGCGTATATCTTTTAAAGTCTTGCTTCCAAAGGCCTTCGGCCTTAAACACAAGTTCAGAGGCCTTCAAGATATAGTCTTCACTTATAATCCGAAAATTAAAGAATAAATCACCTTGATTACATATTTTCTGACAGGAGCGAAGATTCTCGTTAAGGAATTTCAACATCACTGCATCAATCTCGTATGCATCCAGATTAAAATTTTTCACATTCGACCAGGATTGAACTCTCGATAAAAAGGCCGATGAAAGGCTCCCCACTCCGGCACCCGGATCAAGTAATTCAATAGCTTGACCATCCGTTTGCACAAAAAGCGAGGCCATAAATGAAGCCGTAGGTGCTGGAGTCATAAACTGACCAAGTTTTGACTTCGACTCAAACCGCAACTTTTTATTGGCCGCCTTTCTGATTGCATCAGCTCTAGCAACCATTCCTTTTCTCTGCTTTGTTAACGTTTCAAGCATCATCCGCCCTATGAAATTTCAGGCTCTAATCTGTTTTGGCAATACTTTACTATTATATGCTAAATTCGACTGATAAACTATCTTAATTTAAAACTCTCAGTGATCCTCAAGCGAGATTACCTTCTCAATAATATCACAGGCGCGTTCTGCCAGCTCAGGGTCTCCGGTAACCAGCAGGGCCGTGGCATATGCTGCTGACGAGCCCATCAGCCATATTTCAGCTGGCTTCCCCCTATATACTCGCGCAATATGGAATCGCCCGGAACCGAATCTGCGGAAAGCGCCGTGAAATTATAGAGAAATTCCTCAAGCCTGCGGGCCTCCAGATACTCCCTGTCCCACGGCTTCACCTGATTAAGCAAAGCGGTTGTCATAGGCTTCAGCACAGCCAGTTCATAACTGAGAGCCGAGTTGAATATCGCATCCGAAAGGTGCTGATAAGGATATATCCAGTGCCGCTCACCACGCATAACCGACTCCCACATACTCAAAGTAGTGATCGCAGAACGATTGCGGAACTTGTGATCACGGACAATGCGGCGGATGACACGTGTATCGTTAGTGGAAATCCGGTTATTCGCATCCACCGAAAGCTGAGTCAGGGCATTAACATAAATCAGGAATTTATTCTCGGGATTCACGGCGGATGTCAGCCGGGGATTCAGACAATGTATGCCTTCCATGACAATAATTCCGTTCTTTTCCAGTCGGGTTTCATTCTTCCGGATAAAACCGCATCTGTTTACAAAATCAAAACCGCGCAACCGTACAGACCTGTCATCCATCAGCGCCAGAATATCGCTGTTAAGCTGCGTCAGATCCACAGCCTCGATATGCTCATAATCGAGATTGCCATTCTCATCGCGGGGATTGAGTTCATCCCCCAGAAAATAATTATCGGTAGATATCAGAACAGGGTGTAATCCATTGACGCGCAAGTGGGTCACAAGCCTTTTCGCAAAGGTGGTTTTCCCGGCAGAAGAAGGTCCTGCCACCAGTATAAGCTTCAGCGGTTTCTGGCAGGTGGTTATCTGATCGGCAATCATTGAAAGCTTTTTATCGTGCAGGGCTTCAGCTGTCAGGATAAAATCATCACCACGCTTTTCTAAAATAGTTCTGTTAAGCTCCCCGACTGTGGTTACTCCGAGAATCTCTCCCCAGCGCATATGCTCACGACAGACATCCAGCAGATATTCATGATGTTTCAATTCGGCAGGCTGATCCGGTGTGATATCATCCGGAACATTCAGCACAAAACCCTCTTTCAGAAAACGCAGTTCATAAATATCAACGATCCCCGTCCGGTTTGCCAGCGGCTTTTTACTGAGTTCAAAGAATTCACCGCAACGTGTAAGATAGACAAAGGGAGGATTCCGGTGAAGAATCAGATGGAGTTTGTCTATCTGCCGGTGTTTCTCGAAAATGCTGACGGCATCCTCATAGGAAAAACTTTCTCCGACAATTGCAAGGTTGCTTTCGACTGTTTTGTGCATAGCAGTTCTAATTTCCGCCAGCATCTCTTCTGTCCACTCTGTACCGGAATCGGGCTCAACTGAGCAGAACAGAGCCGGGCCGATGGAGCTGCGGACACGCCAGGTAAGGCCGGGAAACTGTTCGTGGATAACCTTGGCCAGAAGGAAACACAGTGTATCCCTGTAGATCAGGCGACCATATTTTGTTGCTGTACTGACAGGTTCAACTTTAGCATGGGAAAGCAGAGGCGCGTATAAGGGTTGCACCATGTTATTGACTATAGCACCGATAACCGGAGAACCATCGGGGGCAACCGAGGACACGACATCGCTAACCGGCGTGGCCGCGGCTACGGAAACCGGCTTATCACCGTTCACTATTATGGTAAATGCCTGCATGTGTATGCTCCTCCAACGCCCCTTCAAACAGATCATAAACCAGCAGACGGCAGTCAAGCGGACCGTTAAAGAACGGCACCCTTCGGCTGGTACGCAATCCCACCTTGCGGGACAACTCCATATTGCCGGTAAAAACGCAACCGGTATAACCTGAGCAACGTTGTTTTAAAAAGTCTCCGATACGTCCGTAAAGCTCCTCCAGATCCATATCTTCACCCATACGTTCACCGTAAACCGGATTCATAAAGACAACGCCTTTATCTTCAGGCACCCTGGTATCAGCAAAATCGCACTGCTGAAAGCTAATGTACTGTGACACCCCGGCAGATATGGCATTCATCCGGGCAACCTCAACAGCCTCGTCACTGATGTCCGATGCGATAATCGGCGGAAGATTCTCCTTCTTTTCATTCTCCTTGGACTCCGCCACCATACTTTTCCATATCTGCTCCGGAGAAACCCCGAAACGCCGGCGTACACTTACTCCGGCCTTCTCACCGGGAATGATATGGGTGTAGCCTTTAATGGACATAAAACCGAAATGGCTCTTAAAACTTCCGGCCGCACGGTTCAACGCAATCAGGGCCGCCTCAATAGCCGGTGTTCCACTGCCGCACATCGGTGCGACAAAAGGCGTATTCCCATCCCAGCCGGATTCCAGAATACAGGCTGCGGCAAGAGTCTCCTGCATGGGTGCTTTCCAGGGCATTTTGCGATAACCCCGACGTGAAAGAGCTTCTCCTGTCGTGTCAATATAAACTTCGAGGTTATCGTGTTCCCAGTAAATAAAGATGGAAGCCCCGATAAACTCACGTCCTGAATCCGGCCGTTTACCCAGACGGGCACGCATACGGTCAGCAATGGCATCCTTAGCCTTCAATCCCGGCATACGCGTATCGCGCACAGTCACATTATAAACCACTGAATTAACTGTAAAATAATCTTCTGGATCAAGAAACTGTTCCCAGGGTATTCTTAAAATATCCTTGTACAGAAAATCCAGGTTCATGCAACGTGTACGCGACAGCGGAATCAACACACGATGAGCGGTACGCAGTTCCAGATTCAAACGCATTATATCACGCATACCGCCATGAACAGTCACAGTCGTATCACCGCTGTTGGTAATTCTGTATCCCATACGTTCCAGGTGATTGGCGGTCTGTGGAACCAGCCCTTTGGCACAAGAAATTACAATAGGGTGTCTGTCTTTCCAAAATTCCATAAAATCTTTCAGATGAAGATAAAAAACTCACCCGCATTTCCCGGGAAATAACCAGAAAAATAAATGTATCATTTGAGAGTGGATTATGTCCATTCGATAGTGAGTGGAATTGGTTGATAATTGACAATGGTTTGAAGAACAGGATCTCTTCATTAAATTCAATCAGTCTTAGACTTCGGAATAAACGCCGGCACAAACAGGCACAGAAGCGCAACTCCGCAGAGGTGGCTGAAGAGGGAAAGTTCATCATGTGAGCCGTGAACAACTTCAGCGACACGGGTTGAATCCACGAACATATTCAGGATGACGCCGCTGATAATGGCGGTTACAGAGAGCGTCGCAAGATATATGACGGTTGTCTTTGCTCCGATGATTCTGAAAACAGTGACAATGGACGCAGCATTAGTTGACGGCCCGGCAATCAGAAATACAAGTCCCGCGCCAGGCGATATGCCTGCAGCTATCAGCGACACCACGAGCGGAACGGAAGCACTGGAACAGACGTAGATTGTAAGTCCCACCGCCAGCATTACCAGCATGGATGTCAATTCATTGCCGATGAGTTTATCCGCAAAGTAGTTCGCCGGCAGGAAGGCAGTCAGAATGCCGGATATTATCAACCCTGTTACCATAGAACGTCCCATATCCTGCGGAAGGGTTACAAAGGCATAACGGAGGGCTTTCACAAAATGTGGCGTCTTTTTATTCTCTTCGGCACAGGAGCAGGCCTCACACTCTTTGTCGAGATCAACACCTCTCCCGGCTTCATCTCCATTTTTGTTTCCTGTTTTGTGCTCAGCCGAAGCAACATCGGCAGGGACTCCGGTCCCGGAGTCTTTTACAAAAATATGGACACAGCTACCGCAGATAATACCACTGATGAATGCCGCCACAAAGCGTACAACCGTAAATACGGGGCCGAGCATGGTGTAGGTAATAAAAATACTGTCAACTCCGGTCTGTGGAGTGGAAGTCAGAAAGGAAATAAAACTGCCCCTGCCGGCCCCGTACTGACGAAGTGACGCGGCAACAGGAAGCACACTGCACGAACACAGTGGCAATGGCACACCGAAAAGCGAGGCTTTACATATCTGCAGGAAACTCGAACGACCGAGATGCTTGTAAACCATTTCTTTTGTAACCAACAGCGAAAACACCCCGGCAACAAAAAAACCTACCAGCAGTGAAGGCGCCATCAATGCGATCAAATACCATATCTGAGCAAATATATCTGTTATTACATTCATCAAAATATCATTATAAGGATAGCAGAAGTGCTCAATTTTTACACTGCTAATCTTCAGCATTCGCGCACTATCTGGAAATCAGCTATCTGATTTCCAGAGATTCCCCTTTATCCACCAATTCATACAAATGGAGTCGCTCTTTCGAGTTTGTATTCGGCTGATGCAAAGCCACCAGCAGTCTGCCTTCAAAAGTCCTGAAAATCATGCCGTGCCCTCCGTTTTCACGGAAAATAATCTTCTGCTCCCTCCAGGGTCCATGCACCTTACCGGACTCAGAGTGAGTCAGGGCAATACAGTAGCCGTTTCCGGGGATAAAGGTGGACCAGATCATAAACAATCTGCCGCTCTTCGGGCTGCGGTACAGGAAGCATCCATCGGTGACCTTACCCCGTTGCGGATCTTTGATTGCTCCGGGAGCATCAGAGGCTTTGAAAAGCCGTTGCGGTTTTCCCGCAGAATCCGAGAGATCCTTTTTCAACTCAACGACATCCATGGAGCCATCTATTGTCTGCACCCACTCGTGACAGAAAATCATATAAGGGGTTTCCTCCTCAACAAACAGAGTTCCGTCCAGTGCCATCCAGTCTGAAGGCGTATGCGAATCTTTTTTAAGAGGTTTAAAAGGACCAAACAGAGTGTCGCTCTCATAAATATGAGTGCCGCGCCGATTCATGGGCGGCCATGACTTTTTTTCAACCGGTTTTTCTTCCGGAAGAATTTTATGATAGGTCAGCGTTACAAAGAGGTAGTATTTACCATTATACTCATGCACCTCGGGAGCCCAGACGAATCTGATCTTCTGGGGATTCGGAAGTTCAAGCACCGGCTTGGGCGGATTCCAATTAGTCAGGTTTTTGCTGGTATAAACCTCAACCCCGGTGAAGCCGCTGCCAATGCGGTTGGCCGCTTGGGCGTACATATAATAGGTCTGCGTTGCCGCATCCGCGACAATGTACGGATCACGAATGCGGATGTCCGCAGTTTTGATCAGATCACCGGAGGCTGAGCGGACAAAAAGGCATAAGAGCGCAAAGGTGTAAATGAGATTTCGCATGTTTTGACCTGCTGATTAGGAGACTCAGTGAGCTGATTTTATATGAGAGGCGGCAGTCGGCTTAACTAACCGGTGTCACACCCTTTTTCAGGATGATATTCCCATACTTGGCGGTTTCGCCTGTCACTACAACAGCAAAGGCATCTTCAACCACACGGTCATAGAAAGCGAAACGGTCGATACGTTCGATTGCGGGAACAGGATCAAGATTCTTCGCCATAGCAGCAACGTAGCTTTCTTCGACGGACGGATCAAGCTGATCACCCTGTACAGCTGCCATCATAATCAGCGGTGGGGAATAGCTGTCCAGCTCGAAGAGAGGAATGATTCCCTCAAGCAGGACAGGGATACCGAGGCCGTCGGCACGCACCACACGACTGCACATGGTGTGGCCAGGAAAGTGGGCATCCGCCAGGACAAGCTCGTCACCGTGGCCCATTTCAGCCATGATTTTCAAGAGTTCAGGAGAAATTACAGGGGAAATTCCTTTCAGCATAATTCACATCCAGTTCTTTCAATAATTATGATGGTAAGACTATACACCCGGTAGAGAGGTGTATCAATGAAATATTTTTAGTGCGCGAATGCTATGCAAGAAAACCTGCCATAAACAAAGGGATCTTCCCTTTAACCGGAATATCGGTATGGGCGAGAATTAGTTTCCGATCAACATTTATACCCTTGAATTGCTCACGCCCTTTTCCTTTACCTCCTATTTCCACGACTAATTTTCCGTTGGCATCCCGTATAAGATAATCCGGTGTTTTCTGTCCACGGACACCTTTGAGGTAACCAATCTCCATACCGGCCTGACGCATTGACTCAACAAAGAAATCTTCACGAATGCCGCCCAAAGCAGACTCACCCTGGTTATATAGAAACCGCAGTGGCGGAGCCATGAGTATTTTTGGCTCGCGTAAAACATTTGTTCCCTCAGGCATAACCCTATGAAGAAGAAAAGCTTTCTCCAATGAAGCAACATATTGCTTTACCTTGTATTTTGTTATTCCAAGATTAGATGAGAGTGAAGAATAGCTGATACCATCAATAGCCGAACGCCCCATGAAACGCAGAATATTCCGAATATGCTCCGTTTCCGGCAGAGTCACCTTATCCACCATCGGAATATCACGTTCTATAACCTTATCCACAATACTTTCGAGAATGCTCAAAGCATCAGGTTCTTCGAGAGCGAAGGGAAGAATGTACCCTTTTAAAAGATAGTCATCAAACAAACGACCGGATTCAAGATGAGGGACACTCCACTCCCCCCTTTCAAGAGCTTCAAGATCAAGAAGCGGCAAATCAGCATCAAGTTTAAAGCTTATATATTCTCGAAACGAAAAATTCCGCAATTCAAGCAATTTAACTCTGCGCGACAGGTCATATGCCGATGAGTGCATTGCTAAGGCTACAGAACTGGAGAAGATCACCTTCACATCCAGAAAATCATACATCTTCTTCAGCAAAGCGGTTGCTTCAGTCTGAAAATGTATTTCATCAATCAGAATGGTTCTGGCCTTATAGTGTTCAACCAGCGCAGAAACAATATCCCACAGATTGTCTTCTGGCTCTAAAGTATCCGCTGAAATATAGTATGCACTCTCATCCTGCAATGCGTATTGCTGAAGAAGAATGGTCTTACCCGCACCTCTAGGACCGAAAATACCAACAAAATGCTTTCCAGAGTCATCAAGAAGTTGTTTAAACAACTCCCGACGACGTGTATATTTGCACCCTGCATTTTTGGCAAGTGAATGAAGTTCAAGTATACTGTTCACGCTCATACAAACCCTCTTTTTAGTCAAAAATTTACCAAAATGTATATCATTTTGTCAAATGATTTACTAAAATGATATGATTTGACGTAAAAATGACTATTCCCGTTTTCTGAACATCAAGCAGTTTTGTTCACTGTTTCCTGATATTGCGATCTAACCGGATACGGGTAATATTTCAATTCGCATCTCGTATCTCGCATCCGTGTTATCGCAAACCAGTCCATGGACGCAGAGAGATACATTTTATCCACTATTTCCACGTCAAATGAGACGGCTTAGGGGTCGTATTTAAATATATAACATTTGACTTGATCAATCCGGTATATTCCTGTTAAATTGACAATATGCCGAGACAGTTAAGACATCATGTTGCCGGGGGTTGGTACCACATAACAACCCGTGGGCTGGGCCGTCGTGCAATATTTGAGAGTGAGCGGGATCGCGAACATTTCATTGAACTGCTTGCCGGGATGGTTGAAAGATACAGCATTATTCTGCATGCGTATGTTCTTATGGGCAACCATTATCATCTTCTTGTAGAGTCGCAGGAAGGGAATGTCAGCAGGGCGATGCAGTGGCTGAATACAAGCTACGGGACCTAGTTCAATGTCAGCCGTAACCGCAACGGGCCTGTTTTCCAGAACAGGTTTAAAAGCATTCCTGTTGCTAATGAGGGATCGTGGGCATTCTACTGTTCTATGTATATTCATCTTAATCCTGTGAGAATAAAGGGGTTGGAACTTGGTAAGTTGGAGCGATCCCGTGAGAAGTCCGGAATGCTGCCTGAGGATCCGGATGAGGAACTGGTTCTAAAGCGTCTTGAATGTCTGCGGACGCACCGGTGGAGCTCCTATCCAGCTTATGGGGAATATGTGGAAAAACCGGCATGGCTGTATTGTGAAGAGCTG
>JAWOEI010000068.1:0-29606 GCA_046482825.1 Kiritimatiellia bacterium | reverse complement strand
TTAGTTTTTATGCTTATTTTGCTTAGTTCTTTTGCCAATTTTAAAACTCTAAATGCATCAAGGTTGAATGAAACAATGTTTGCACCGGATGACTGTGCGCCCCAAACTCCTTTAATTACAGTATGAAGTTCAGCCAATTCATCTTCTTCACCAGAAACAGCACAAATACGTCCACCTGCCTTTGGTTTTGCCTGTGCTACTATCCCGTTAATAACTGCAGGACGTTGGCATATAAGATCGCCTCCCTCTAATGCGAAAGTAATGTTACCAGCTTGCTCTTCAACTTCTTGCCAGAGAGGGTGATTAAATAATGTAGAAAAATCAGCCACACGCAAAAAACGAACTAGAGCTTTAACTCCATCATCCTCGCAGTTTACAAAAGCTGATTTGATTTTTTCTAAGAACGCGGATTGTTGGTTTGGTAAACGGGCACGCATCTTCTTAATTTCGTTTTTTGACTTACTCAGGTCCAACCGCCTATTCACGCCTTTACCCTTGTAAAGTAACTTGCCCTGTTTATCCACTCTCGGAAGATGACCCAATGCATACGGAACGGTATCCCACAACAAATTAGAAGCTACGCCCGAAGAACGTTTCACTCCTCTTGGAACACGGGTCAAACGTCCTTTTTTCTTTTTTCCTTCACCTTGCCTTAAATCACGCAATCCCTTAAACTCACCGTTCTGCGCGATGATTATTAGAAAATCTATGGCCTTCTTTTCAAAACCGAATGGAGCAATATCGGCGTCTGGATCAGCCAGCAACCGCTGGTAATATTGTGAAAGAGCCTGTAAAATCATGACCGCACCTCCACATTGCGTAAGTCGATTGAACCACTTTTAAGATGAGCATGGAAAAATTGAGGCATGGGCTCTTTTCCACAATAATCCATATCATATAGCATCCAACCAAGATCTCGTGTTTCTTCAATGGGCTCAGGCAACAGGTCTTTGAGTTTAATCAATTCAAAATATACGGGAAACTCACGACAACCAAAATAAGGACGCTGAAAACATTGGCCCTGCGAAGCACGTCGTAGAAACATCTGCTCAAATTTTGTTACATTCTCATCATTCCCCACCAGTTCAGTCATTTCAAACTCTGCATGTATCACATAATCAACATCTTTTAAAAACAGCCCTGCTCTTTGCTGCCGCTCCTTTTCAATTAAGATCTCTATAGCTTTATGTTTTCCTCCCCCCATGTGCGCAGCTGAAGGTTTTCCCATCCTTTTGCCCACCTCATTCCGACGAACAGATTCCCATTTAATGGGTTTGAGAACATCAATTTGCAGGATTTTCCACTTGATGGCAGGCTTCCACAGAATCGCCTCCAGAATACCACGAGCGGCAGAAGGGGTCATTACATCATACGACACGCGCTCTACTTTCATTTCAGGGCGCGTAAAACAGGCATTTTCACCGGTAACCCGCAACCGGAAAGGGTTACTTTTATCCATACATATTCCTCCTAAGCTCATCATGTAATTAAATCCTCCCAGCCAAAACAGTCAATGTTATCTGGTGTCACAAATCCGAACCGTTCATCATATAATTGTTTGGTATGCAAACTGTAAAGACCTTCAAATCCTTGCACTTCATGAATGTAATCTCCTTCAAGTAATGTAGTAAACGCATTACGTGGAATATTGACAGTGAAGCACTGCAGTTTCCGACACAGTTTCTTTGCATTCCAGCGTTCATCAACCAATCTATCAATCAACTCACCCGATTCTCCATATGGGACGACAATCGAGATCTGCCAATCACTATCAATCAAACGGAATTTTTCAGCGGCTGTCTGAAAGCAGATCTCTTCAGTTTCAGGAGGTAACAATTCCAAAATACCCTGATCATCAAGAGCCTTGGTACCCTTCATAAAGAAATACTCATTAAAATATTTACTGAAAGTTTTTGGCAAAAATATACAATCAAGACGATCAGGGCGTAAATAATCAACTGCAATTGAGGCGGCAGGTTTTACATAATCAGGTTGCTCTTCCGGCATAAATATAACTGTGCGACCATAATTCAGCTTTCCTTCGCGATTACAACGTCCGGCAGCCTGTGCAATAGAGTCCAATCCAGCAAGAGCACGATAGACAATTGGAAAATCTAAATCAACACCCGCCTCAACTAACGAAGTGCTGATTGTTAAAATGCGCTCACCATCACCTAAACGCCTTTTAATATTAGCAAAAACCTCTAGTCGATGAGCCGCACACATATTTGTTGATAGATGAATCACCTGATCCTCGGGAAGCAATCCAGCTAACTCCCTCGCATCCGCTTTTCGATTAACGATACAAAGTAATGACTGATCCTCTTCCATTAATTTACCAGCTAAATCGACAAGTTCTGTTGGCTCCAAATCGTAGAGACACTCCACACGCACACGTGACAATTTATAAAAAAGTTCATCAGGTTCAGTAATAATTTCAGTAACATTTTTGAACCCCTCCTTGAAAACAAAATCAAAGGATTCTTTTTTATCAAGCACGGGCTGTGTTGCAGTACATAAAACAGGGGTAACACCATAGTGGCGTGAAAGTTCACGAATAGCAAAAACGCAGGGGCGTAAGAATGCAGGGGGCAGGCATTGAGCTTCATCAAAAACAACAACACTGTCCGTTAGGTTATGCAATTTTCTACATCGACTACTTTTATTTGCATATAACGACTCAAAAAACTGCACACTGGTTGTAACAATGACAGGCGCATCCCAGTTCTCCATTGCCAACCTCTTGGTCAATTGTTCATCCTCACACTCACCATCCCAAACAAGGTTTGAATGATGCTCCAATACAGCATGAGAAAAGCCTGGAATTGACCGAAAAACCTCCGCAGTCTGTTCAATAATGCTCGTATAAGGAATTACATAAACAATCCGTCTTTTTTTATAAGTCACTGCATGACGCAATGCAAATGCCAACGATGCCAATGTTTTTCCGCCACCTGTTGGAACAGTCAATGAAAACACACCTTGTTGACTAGCAGCAGCCCGACACTGTGATAAAACCAGTGCACGGCATTCATTAACCAAGCCAGTTGTATTGGAAAACTGCAGCATATGCTCATCAAAACTATTAAGCAGTTCTTCTATTATACTAACATCACCCGCACGCTTAGCACCTTTAGTTGAATCCATAAATGACTCTGTATCCAGAAAATCAGCATCCACTAAGCAGGAATAGAGCATTCGAATAAAAAAGGCTTGATCGGGAAACTGCTCTTGATTGGCATACATAGTAGGCATCGAGGGAATTGGTTGATTAAAAATGACATCAGGCACACTTTCAAAAATAAAGTCAGACCGATGCGGCTCACGCATTTTAGGAGCCAATGCTTTCGCGCCCGTTTGATCTGTCGAATAATCAGCCAACCCCGCATGATGGCCCATAATGAGCCAGGACAAAACACAGTCCACACCTCTCCAACCCTTAACAGATGACAAATGACCGCCTGCTTCCGAATGCACTACCCGAATGCTTTCCCCCTCAAGCTTTCTCTGAAAAGCGGGGGCATATTTACCCAAGTCATGCCACAGACCAGCTAGCCGCGCCCACTCTTCGCCACCAAACGGTTTGGCAAAATCCGCCGCAAGTTCTGCAACATTCTCCAAATGCTTTTCCAAGGGCTGCCATTCTTCTTTAGGTCGACCTTCCAAAGAGTGGGCAAAATATTTTTTCTCTTTATCCATTATTTTCTCAAATCAAAATCCGTATCTTTGCTGTCAGCATACCACACCACCAGTGACAGAACGTGTCACTGGTTTGATTTTTCTATAACTTTTTTCATTGCGAGAATTTCGCGGTGGACTAGAGTTCTAAGCTGTTGCGGCGAGATGATTTCCACATCGCGGCCCATGCTGAGTATCCACTGTATGACGTTGTAAAACGGTTTGCTGCCCGCTGAACTGACAGGAAAGGAAATTTCAAATCCGTTACTCAACTTTCTGACTTTCTGTCGAGGATGAAACTGCCTGTCCGCTAAAAGCTCTCCCATGTCACCTGTTATACGCAGACGGACATTCTTCAACTGTTCCGCACTGCCGAAACTGCCGAAACTGCTCTCGGTTATTTTTCTGATGTCAAATGTGTCTGACACCTCAAAGCTGTGCCTGAGTTTTTTAATTGAAGCAATACGATACAGCAGGAACTGACTGACACGTTCTCTCAGATAATCCCAGCCGTAAAGATACCAGTCACCCTGCATGTTGAGAATGTGATAAGGATCAACCCGACGTTCTGTTACATCAGCAGAACCGCGGCTATTGTATCGCATGAGCACGGAACGTCGGTTCCGTATCGCCCCCAGTAAACGGCTCCAGACTTTTTCATCCACCTCCAGAACCGGCTCCGGCGCAAAGCTGAGAATACCGGCTGAGGGGTAATCGGGGTGTATATCTATCTTATCCGAAAGGGCCCCGGCAAGTTTATTGAATATGTGCGTCAGACGCTCCGCTACCGGCGTGCCCCGATAAAGCGCCACCGCCCGCCGGGCTATGAGCAGCGAAAACAGATCCCGCTCACTGAGTGTGAAATCAGGTATGCGCCACCCCGGTTCCGAATAATAGAATCCCTTGTCCTGATTATATTCCAGCGGCGCTTCCAGACGGTCTCTCATGAAATCAAGATCGCGCTGGACTGTACGCATACTGACCTCCAGTTTTTCAGCCAGCATTCTCCGGGTGGTTTTGGAACAGGATCTTATATGATTTTCAATCCGGTATAGCCTTTCAAACTGCACATTTCCCGCCATCCTGTCTCCTCTCAATTCTAATACTTCCGAGTATAGAGTATTTTTTAAATCAAGACAAGACAACAGCGGGGCGGCATTATGCATCGGGCGCATCTGCGAATTGGTACAAATCGTCAAATTTACGGCAATTTGCATCATACATCTTCCGAGGTCAAGGACCTCGGCTACAGTTCTAATGCATTTTTACTGTAGGGCAGGGTCCGTGACCCCGCCGTGCACCGATTCGCAGATGCGGCATTATGCATCAGCCATTCCATATCCCGTATATTTCACAGCCGCATTTCGGGCATTTTCCGTTTTTAAGGATATTTTTGGAAACATTAAAACCGGAACGTTCAATCAACATTTCGCCGCATGAGGGGCAGACTGTGTTTTCCGCTCCTTTAGTGATTATATTACCGATATAGACAAAGTTCATTCCCTCAGACAAAGCGATTTCCCGTGCTGTCTGCAACCTCTCTTTGGAGGTGGGATTGCGATCTGTCATACGATACTGCGGGAAAAACCGTGAAAAGTGCAGGGGCGTTTCCTTTCCAAGGTTCTCCTTAACCCAGCGGCTGAGTTTCTGAAGATCGGCATCGCTGTCGTTCAATCCCGGGATGACAAGGTTTGTGAGTTCAAGCATAACTCCGATTTCTTTAGCGGCAACCAGAGCATCCAGCACCGGTTTCAGTTCAGCGCCGCATATATCGCGATAAAACTTTTCCGACAAAGCCTTGAGATCAACATTGGCGGCATCTGTGACGCCGCAGATACGGCGCCAAGGCCCGGGATTTATATATGCAGCTGTGACAAGCACATTTTTTATCCCCACCTCGTGCGCCTGAACCGAGCAATCGAAAGCGTATTCATAGAATACGGTCGGATCGGTATAAGTATATGCAATGGATAGACATTTCTTTTCCACGGCAAAATCCACCAGCTGCTTCGGAACGACGTCATAGGTGGCAAGATCTTCCGGGCTTGATTGAGATATTTCCCAGTTCTGACAGAATTTGCAATGCAGATTGCAGCCAGCAGTTCCGACAGACAGGATGTTGCTGCCCGGCAAAAAATGATAGAGCGGTTTCTTTTCCACAGGATCAATGGCAATTGAACAGGGTTTTCCGTATGTGAGCGGTATAATTTCGCCATTCACATTGGCCCTTACACGACAGGCACCTGTCCGGCCCTCTTCTATCTCACACATGCGCGGACATATTCTGCATTGAACTTTCATAATTTAACCTGCTTTCCTCCTTAATCATAAATCTAAATTGCGGCAGACATGCCGCACTGCGGCTATGTCACCCGGGGTGCGCGAACACAGAACGGGCACGACATCAGACAGGATTTATATTGCAGTTTTAAATCTTCTATGTCAAAGTCTTTATCAGACAGATACAGACACACACAGTGATCAGGAAAATTATCGCACTGTATGACAAGCTCTGCACATGGTTAAAGTTTATGAATACTCTCATAAAAACTGTTACTCTCTGCTTGTTTTTCATTTCCATGAAAGCAATAGTTCAGGCTCAATCGATAAACATCCAGCCGAAAAGCAAGGTCAGTGAATATTCTGATGCCCCGGAGCTTCTGAGGCAGAAACCGAAAGCCATTACCGCAGAACGTGAACTGCGGATGTATGAACTTGTTTCCTCTATCTATACCAATAAATCAAAGTACAAATCATCCATACGCATTACCGTCACCCACAGAAACAGGATTGCACAGCGTCCGGACGTTTGCGTCGCAAAATGGACTCCGCAACTGGTGCAGGAACTCTACAAACTGCGCAGTTCCTATCTGGAGCTGATGCAACGCGTTGCCAATGAAAACGCGGATATGCGTATGCGGGGCATGCCTAATGTAACAACCCGCTACGGTCATCGCCAAACCAATATTTTCAAACGTTCAGACCGTGACAAAGAGAGGAATGAACGAAGGGCGGAACAAAGCGCAATACTGCAGCTCAAGCGACTGATCAGGAGTCATTTCAAAGAACGTTCATTCGGAATAACAGACCATATTACGCATCATTACCGGCTGCCGGAGGGAAAATATCTGCTCTGCATCATACAAAGAGTGAAAGACACAGAATCAAAAACTGCGCTCGGTTCAAAAACCGCCCTCTGGTGGACAACATTTACAGTTGAAAAGAATATAACGAAAGCTCTGTATCTTGATGAAAGCAACGCCATTTCCTGGCGAGAGATATTCGAGACTGAACGGTCTTAGCAGCACATAAATTAACTTCTGCCGCAAAAAACAAGTGATTTTCCAAGGTGCGGACTGACAGAACGAAGCCCTACCGACACGATCAAATCATCAATTAACAACCGGAAATCCGCATTGCTACTTCCTCTTACGTGCTTTCTTGCGGTTGATCTTGCCAGCGGCTTTCGATATCGCTTCAACGCTGGCATTATGCTGCTCAGCAATGGCCTTGTAACCGATTTTTCTGTCTTTATTCTCAGCTTTGACAACAGCCATTTTTTCTTTGCCGAGGTCTTTTTCGGGAATTAAATAACCGTTGGCTCCCTCTCGAACCGCCCCTTTTTCAACCAGAGCGGTTACGCTGTTTTTTCTGGCTTTACGCCGGGCATGAGCCTCACTTTTAGCATCAGCAAAAACAGCAGATGACACCAGAACCGCACCGAAAAACAAGGCGAAAAACTTTAGTTTTGTAATTTTCATCATTTCCTCCTCAAAATATCACTATCGCGGCAAAACCCCTGAATTGCAGGAATACTGCTGGAATATCAATCCTCAAGATCCAGAAATTCCTCCAGATCTCTCTGCACTTTCACATTTATATCCATAGTGATGTGAATGGGCTCAACCTTATGTTCAGTCTTTACATTATGCTCAGTCTTCAGACATCCCCCGCCTGACAAGACCAGCATCAGAATAATAAAATAATTCCTCATTTAACACCTTCTGGAAAGTAAAGCATAAATTCTGCCAAAGTCAAGCAGGATATGCCCGGATTTCCGGTTTTTTGCCATACCGTAAAATTTTCAGGGCGTTTCCTGGGTTATTCCCGGCCTGGCGCAACCGGAAACAATAATTGCAGGCCGGGCGGTGTGCCGCCACAGTTGGTGCGCCGGGTCGGGGACCTGACCTACAGTGGCGGATGCATCAACAGACGTTGGTGCGCCGGGTCGGGGACCCGGCCTACAGTCTATTGCATCGATTTTCTTTGTTTGTTTTACAGAAGTTAAGCGATAAGTGCCTGACAACTGCCTGAAAACCTGCCATTCGAAAAGCTTTTCGGACGGCCTCCGGTCAGCGTTTAAGCACCCTTCTCATATCAATACCAAGATTCAGCACTTCGTCCAGAGGACCTTTGATATTCAGATTCAAATCAATCGGGGCAGGACGTTTTTCATAATTGGACTGACCGACAAGCCGGATTTTCAGTGATGAATTATCATCCGCTGCCGGATCAAGATCCAGACGCATGGCAGACAGATCGATATCGCTCAGCGCTCTGGCAATTTCTTTTATATCCCGCCTGAGACCAGCTCTGCGCAACAGGATCTCCATGTTTTCAGGGTCATCCACTTTTAGATATCCCCCCTGCCCCGGCAGGGAGTAAAGATATCCGGTGGACAGATTCAGCTTCCTGTTCTGCAAACCGACTTCAAAACGTCCGTAAAGTACACCTTCCATCTGTGCTTCCAGCGGATTGATGAGCATAAAAACCTCACCCATGTCCACTCTATCCGCATACACAACAAACTCGTTGAGAATATTGCCATCAAACGCAAGATGCACAGCATAGGTGCGCAACCCGCCTTCAGCCCAATCAATTTCGGCTTTTTCGACAAAAAGCACATGCCCGCGCAGCTGAAAAAGAATATCGCCATTGGAAAAGGAGAGGTTTCCCATCTCCAGAGATCCGATGGACAAGCGCGGTGCTCCGGTGGATTCAGGGATTCCATCATATACAAAGGGCAATTCAAAATTAACACCGGAGACCTTCAGGTTTTCAGCAGAGCATTCTGCATTACGCAATGAAACACATCCCGTAATCGCAGAACCCGGTATCAGTGCATCAAGTTTTGCACGCGCGGCAAAGCGTCCGTTAAAATCAAAACGCTTACCGCTCTTTTCTTCGAGCAGATCTCCGAAAGCCCCATCAGACGTCAATTTCACTTCAGGAATATTGATAAAGGCTGCACCGGCCCGGGGATCATCCAGGGGTATATCACATTCAATGCGAGCTTCCACAGGTTCACCGTCAACTGATATTCCGCTTTTTACCCGCAGGTGATTATTGGATATTGACGGGATAAAACCCATGGGGTTCAGTCGTATCCCCTCTGCCGCACAGCTTCTCCAGCTGAACAGCGTCTGACTGAAAACACAAGTTGTGTCTCCGGCCAGCGCAAAAGGGATTTCCAATGCCCCCTCCTCCAGGAAGAAATCTCCGGTGCGCACACACACATTGCTGAGTCCGATACGGCAGTCAGCGCTTATTGTGTCAGGATCATCCGGAGATGTCTCCGGGAGAGAAAACTCAAAAAAAGCATTCTGTACTGAATTATAAAAACACTCATCGCCATTGACATCAGACAAAGAAACTGCGATATCTCTCAGGCGGACTTTTCCTTCTCCGCTGATTTTTTTACGGTTTCCGCTGAAAGCGGTTTCGCCAGATAAGCGGGCACCGACCTGCAATCTGCCGAAAGCAGCGGAATACTCACCGGAAAGAAGCTGCATATCAAACTGCCACTCAGGCTGATTTTCAAACAGAGAAACTTCCGCACTGCCGGAAAAACCCACTGAAGACGGAACAAAGCTATACGACGCCTGAGTCAACTGGGATAGATTAAACACACCTTGAAAGGCTGCGGACAGCGCAGGAGAAGTTTCTGACAAGGTCAGCTCCGAACTGCCGCGAAAAGCCACACGTTTTCCATCCGGCATCGGGAACTCACCGCTGATTGTAAATTTTCCGGATTCTGCACCGGAGGCACCGTCAAGATGCAGTATTCCGCGTTCAAAGCCGTCATAACCGCGTATCTCTACTGAGGCACGTTGAATTTTAATGTCAGGAATATTTATATCACTTATCCGGTCAAAACCATTAGAGCGGGGATGAAGCTCTCGGAATTTTCTGGCCACCTTCAAAGAGTGGTCAAGCAGCCGGCTTTCGGGATTATTCTGCATATTCAGATGCACAGGTGTTTCAAAACGAACAATCTCAACACAGTTTATCCTGCGATTCAGCAGACTTTTCAGGGTGAAATCCACTCGGATATCCGCAATAGACAGACAGAATTCGTCTCCCGCACCCCAGACAACATCACGCAACTCCAGGCAATTCAATGAGAGTTCTCCGACTTCAAAATACAGATCTTTCACATTCAGTTTGTGGAGCTGTATGACGATCAACCGCTTAATAATTTTTTCACGATGAAACCATACCGTTAAGCAAAAACAGGCCAGCAGGACAAAAAAGATTTTAAATGACATCCGCAAATTATGTTTAACAGTTCCCCTCATTATGATTATGTCACCCCCTGACAAATTAAAAAGGCCATCTTTGCCGTCAGCTGCATCGGAGCGAAGATTTTACGCTGCATAAACTTGACTGACCTGAACATTTCATTTTAGTTTAGCACTTTAAAACCTTGTTCACCAGCACCAAACTTTGCTTAAATATGTAAACGGAATTAACACGATAAAAAAGGCCTCGAACATGACAGATCCCACCTGCATTTTCTGCAAAATAGTAAACGGAGAGATTCCGTCACGGAAAGTTTACGAAGATGAGAACTGTTTCGCTTTTATGGATATAGCGCCGTTTGAAAAAGGTCACACTCTTATTGTTCCCAGGCAGCATGTTGAACTGCTGACCGACATGACAGCCGAAGCCCTGACACAACTTATCCTGGCCACGCAAAAAGTGGCGCGTCACATTGTTAAAGCCTTGGAATGCGATGGGTTCAACCTGCTGCAGAACAACGGGGAATGTGCCAAGCAGACAGTACCGCATGTTCATTTCCATATTATTCCTCGCTGGGACAGAAAACAAATCAACTGGCACAGCTCCAAAAAGTATGACTCTGAAGAAGAGATAACGGCAATTCATAAAAAGATATCACTTGATGGATAATCAGCTTCACAAGACAATTTTTCATGTTGCCAACAGCCACGGATTATACTCCGCCAACGCATATTACTTTATACTTGATGCATTGCGCGTTACATCAAAACGGATGCAAAAGGAAAATCCTTCCCACTCCCGTCATCTGTCAGGCGGGGAACTTGCTATCGGTATTAAAGAATATGCACTGAAACGTTTCGGCTGCATGAGTTATACAGTGATGACTCTTTGGGGCATCAACAAAACCGCTGATTTCGGTGCTATTGTCTATCATCTGATTGATGTCGGACTTCTGGGTAAATCCGGTGATGATTCGATTGATGATTTCAGGGACATCTTTGATTTCGAAGAAGCGTTTCTCAAGCCATATAAGGCATAATCCGGGAACACCTGTTTGTCAGGCCCTTACGGGAAAGTTAATCTAAAAGACAAAGGTTTCAGTATAATGAAGATAGATGTTCACACACATATTTTTCCGGATAAAATAGCGGCCGAAGTTGTTGAGAAGCTGCAGCATAAAGCCACTGAAGAGCTGAATGCCGCAGGCAACGGAACAATGTCCGACCTCATCCGTCAGATGCATAGTGCCGGTATTGACAAATCTGTAATCTGCCCGATTGCAACAAAACCGGAGCAGTTCGAAAGTATTCTGGCTTTCTCAAAATCCATTTCCGGGGGTAAACAGGGACAGGCTGCAAAAGCAAAACTTATCCCGTTCGCATCTGTTCATCCAGCCTCGTCCGATTGTTTCAGTCAGCTTGAAAAATGTGCGGCGGACGGTATCCGGGGCATCAAGCTGCACCCTTTCTATCAGAATTTCAATCTGGGGGCAGATCACATCATCGACATAATGCGCTGCTGTCGAGATCTTGATCTGGTCGTATTATGCCACTGCGGCATGGACATCGGCTTTTTACCGGAGCGCATATGCACACCTGAGCACATTCTGAAAGTACATGAAAAGGTTCCGGGCATTAAGTTTATCGCAGCGCACCTTGGCGGTTATCGTCTCTGGACAGAGGTTGTTGAACTGCTGGTCGGTCAACCTGTATATCTGGACAGTGCTGTTCTCGAGGCGGATCTGCATAATGATATTGTGCACCGGATACTTAAGAGCCACCCGGCCGACAGGCTTATGCTGGCCAGCGACTGGCCCTGGTGTGCTTTAGACAAAGCCAGAAAGCTGATAGACAAACTGCACAGAAGCGAGAAAGACAAAGCCCTGATTCTGGGCGGCAATGCAAAACGGCTGCTGGATATACAGGCTTCTTTCTGAAGAACAGTGACATGTTGAAACCCGGTGCCTTGCAGGGTTTCTTTTCGGGCAGCTTCAGCCTTTTTGAGCATTACGGAGTTTATATATACGCTCCATGCGCTCGCCGATGTCCTCGAATCCGATATCAGCTGCGTAAACATCTTTGTAATAGGAGTAGGCTTTTTCTATTTCGCCTGCATCTTCGGCAAGCACACCCAGCTGGTAAACGATCTGTTTTTTCAGGTCGTCCATGATGGTAAGCTGTTCATTAGCTGTTTCAAGCTGCATTACAGCCATATCGCGCTGTCCCTTCTTGCTGAAACACATAGCGAGGTGAAACAGAGACTGAACACGTTCCTTGGGGCTCTTCTGAGATAGCTGAAACTGACCGATGGCGTCATCATAATATTCATTCCTGAAGTACAGCATACCCAGCTCAAAACGCAACCGCAGATCATTTGGATACCGCTGCACCCGTGAAACCAGATCATCAAAAATAAACTGATTCATTTCGTTTTCAGCCTGGTTAGCGCTGTTTTCATCACCGGCAGCTTTAAACGCATCGATTTTTGATTCAAAGGAAGAAATTTTGGCATTTGTCAGGGAGCGGTCAAGTTCCGGATCGTTTGCATTAATCTTGCGGGCCGATTCAAGGGTTTCGACGGCTTCGTCGAACATCTTATTCTGTGAATAAAGCCGGGCCAAAGCGCGATAGTAGTTCAGGTTCTCCGGTTCGTGCTCCAGACGCTCGCGGGCTTCTGCAATCAGCATTTCAGCATCGGAACCGGAAACAACGGCCTTGTTCTGGGCATCGAGAGACGCGGCCTGTTCTTTATTCGCAATGAGGTCGCGAAAGCCGTCTTTCTTGCCGGCAGTTTCTTCCCAGCCGGAAGCCATGGTCACCCGGGCTTCAGCATCCTTTAATTTTTTCAGGATACTCTGATCGGTAGGAATGTAGGCATTGAGTTTGATGTAGGCGTCGCGCGCTTTTTCAAACTCCCCAACCGCCATGTAGAAATCAGCGACACGGCGAAGCAGCTTCATGTCGTTCTGATTATTTTCATAAGCTGCCTCGACAGTAAAAAGCGCAGCATCGGGATGTCCCGAAGCTTCGGCGACAGTCACGGCAATTTCAACATTCTGCCCGTTAAGAGGGTTCATGTTCAAAAGCTTTTCACATTCGATCAGAGCGGCATCCGTCTTGTTCGCAGCCAGCATTCCCTTAATTTTAGCACGGACACCTGCCGCCTTGATTTCCGTCATCTTTTCAGCAAATCTGCCGGTTTTCGAAGTTTTGAATTTTTTAATCTGTGCTGCACGAAGAACCTTACGCGCCTTGGAAAAACCCGGAGCTCTGGTAAGGCACTGCATCAGGAGATCAATCGCAATATCGTAATTCCCGCGTTCGTAAGCCGAAGATCCCTTGGCATAGAAATTCTGAGCCTGCTGTGCCATTTGTTCTGATTTGTCACCTGCCATAATAGATTTCCTCTTCACTCGCAATTAATTGTATGAGTATAAGGCCCATAAGGGTATTGGTCAAGAGTCAACACACTTGAAATATGCTGTACACACCACGATTATTCAGAAGCCGATTATGAGGCTGCAATTATGAACGACGCCTGCCGCGCCTTTTTCTCTTTACAGGTTTCGGAGGATTGAGATCCAGAAAAGGCGCATCTTCCAGGTCTGCCTCATGAATCATGCCGTCTTCTTCATCTTCGAGGGGGGCTTTCGCATCAGCGGGATTATGGGAGGACACGCTTCTCCAACTACCTCTGGGTAAAGGCTCAAGAATATCATGGAGCGCATTTTTTAAACGTTCGATTCCGTCATCACCGCCGTCGAGAGTCGATACCGGAATCGGACTCAACCCGGTTTCGCTGATAAAACGCGGAAGATTTTCCTGTGCGCTGTTCAGATCCATCTTGTTGGCAAGCACGACAAAAGGTCTGTCAAGCAGTGAAGCATCGTGTTGCCGAATTTCAGAAAGCAGTTTCAGATAATCCTCCCATGGCTGTCTGTCATCCACACCGGCCATATCAATCACATATACTAAAACACTCGAACGGACAATGTGTCTGAGGAAACGCATTCCGAGTCCGACGCCTGACGCCGCACCTTCAATAATGCCCGGGATATCCGCAACTTTCAGTTGCGAGAAATCATCATACTCAATGGTTCCAACAATGGGATTAAGTGTAGTGAAGGGGTATCCGGCCACCCGGGGATGCGCATCGCTGATGCATTTCAGGAGCGAAGATTTACCCGCATTGGGAAAACCAAGCAACCCGGCGTCAGCGATGCTTTTCAGCTCAAGTCTGAGGCAGAATTCCTCTCCGGCACCTCCCGGTGTATGTTCTTTCGGAGCCTGATGGGTTGATGTTTTGAAATGAATATTACCGAGGCCCCCCTGTCCTGCGCGCGCTACCATGATGCTGCTGCCATCGCTTACAATATCAGCAACCAGAAGGCCGGTTTCATTGTCATAGACTTCGGTTCCGCAGGGAACAGCAACCACGAGGTCATCACCGTTACGTCCATGTTTTTTACGTCCGCTGCCGGAGACACCGTTTTCAGCAAAAAGCTGGGGGGCAAAATATAAATCAATAAGGGAGTCAACATCATGACTCCCTCTGAAAAAGACATGGCCTCCGCGACCGCCGTCGCCGCCGTCAGGACCCCCTAGAGGGACAAAGGCCTCACGTCGGAAGGAACCACTGCCGTCACCGCCTTTACCGGCACGCACATGGACAACTGCATGGTCGATGAACTTCCTGGTTTTCACGTGACGTGTTTCTAAGATTTTTCTGCTACGGGAGCAGAGGCTCCGGCTGCGACACTATCCGCAACCACAGGAAGAATGCTTACAAACCGGCCTTTTTTCTGAAATTTCACAGTGCCTTCGGTCAAAGCAAACAGGGTGTAATCACGACCGCAGCCAACGTTTTCACCGGGATGCACTTTTGTGCCTCTCTGGCGGACGATAATAGTACCGGCATGGACTTTCTGACCATCATACCGTTTAACGCCGAGACGATTCGCATTACTGTCGCGGCCGTTTCTACCTGAAGTTGATGCCATAAAAAACTTCCTTCCTTAAAACAAATCAAGTAACGCGGAGATCAGGCAATGGACTTAACGGAAACAACCGTCAATGCCTGGCGATGTCCCATTTTACGGGAGTATCCCTTACGGCGTTTTTTCTTGAAATTAACGACTTTTTTGCCCCGTTTGTGCTCAAGAACGGAAAGAACAACCTTCGCTCCCTCAACATAAGGCATACCGATTTTCAATTCTTTCCCGTCTGAGAGCGCCACTACATCGTTCAGTTCCACGTCCTGACCGACATCCGCTTCAAGACGCTCAATCTCAAATTTCACACCCGGTGTTATCCGATACTGTTTGCCACCGGTTTTAAGAACCGCATACGCTTCCATCTGTTTTCCACCTCACCAAGTAAATTCGGCACATCCGGCTCCTCGTTTCCGAGCCGGCACGAACAAGAACCCGCAATATACCTGAAATTGACCTGCTATGTCAAGTCTCGGTCATGCAATTCGCTGAAATATATGAAAGTTGGTGAATCAGCACTGTATCCAGAGGAATCAGCCCCCCGCCCGATGCAATCCGTTTACAGGTTTGCGGGCAGGATGCGTGATACGCGCTTTCCGCTGTTTCATGAAAAACGTCGTACGCCAACGGATAACAGCGGCGACATACTACAATTATCTGCGTATCAGGGGTTTGAGATCAAGCAGAACAGAAGTATATCCTGCCCGGCGGATTCCGTCAGTTAGATTTACGCGTAATTTTTCATCTGCCATTATGCGGAAGTCACGCGCATCTATTTCCAAACAGGCGCAGTCGCCTCTGTCGCGCACACGCACCTGAGAAAACCCCGCATCCCAGAGAACCTGTTCGGCCTTTTCTATTTTTAAAAGCAGCTCACGACTGATACGACAACCGGCTGGCACACGCGTTGAAAGACAGGACATTGCGGGTTTATCAGCCGTGGGAAGATTCAAATCAGCCGATATTTTACGTATCACGGATTTTCTCAGGCCCACCTTCATGAGAGGGCTCTGCACACCGAGTTCAAGAGCCGCTTTATGCCCGGGCCGGAAATCTCCGGCATCATCGCTGTTATTTCCATCCAGCACTGTTTCATACCCCCTGTCCTGCGCCTGCGCGACAAGTGTGCCGAAAATAATTTTCTTGCAGTGATAACACCGGTCCGCGGTATTGGAAACATACGCAGGGTCATCAATCTCACAGGTTTTGACCTCCAGAAGATCCAACCCGATAAGTTCGGCTGTTCTGCGGGCATAATCAAGCTCGCGGCGGGGCAGGGAAGGCGTATCGGCAAGTATTCCCAGAACATTTCCGCGTCTGAGAACATCCACAGCTGTTTTGGCCAGAAAAGTACTGTCCACTCCTCCCGAAAAACAGACAGCCGCACGGCCGTAGTCCGACAGCATAGATTTAAGCTGCTGAAACATCTCCGCCACACTATCAGATCCGGTCGACATATAAATTACAACTTTCCACAGCTACGGCAGCATGGTTACAACGGGCAAAACAACTGAAGCCAGCTTCAGAATATGCAGTTATCGATCAGGCGTGTATCACCGCAATAAACCGCGACAAGCGCCACATCACCCATATTTACAGTTTCTACCGGATTAAGGTTGTAGCCATCGACAATCTGCACATAATCAATATTAAGTCCTGCGTCCAGCAGCTTGTCAGTAATCAAGTTGCTGAGCGCAGCAGCATCAGCCTCCCCGGCAAAATATTTTTCCTGCGCAATTTCCAGAGCAGCACTGATTGCCGAAGCCCGCTTCCTGTCGCTCTCCGACAGATAGGTATTGCGCGAACTCATGGCAATGCCGTTCTTTTCACGGACAACAGGCGCGATTCTGAGTTCAACAGGAAAATTCAGATCTCTTATCATGCGCTGAATCACAGCGGCCTGCTGATAATCTTTCTGTCCGAAAACAGCCTGATTCGGAAAAACGATATTGAACAATTTGGCAACGACAGTACAGACACCTGTGAAATGTCCCGGTCTGGATGCGCCACACAAGCCGACGGACAGCGATTTCTCCTCGACACAGACACTGGTATCAGCTGCATACATTTCATCTGCATCAGGCACAAAGACTGCGGAAACACCATATTTTTCACATATTGATATATCGTTTTCCTTATTACGCGGATATCTTTCGAAATCTTCATCCGGTCCGAATTGAGAGGGATTGACAAAGATGGATACCACAACAGTATCACACTCCTGTTTCGCCAGTTCAATCAGCGAAAGATGTCCCTCGTGCAGACAACCCATTGTAGGCACAAGTCCCACAATATGACCTGAAAGACGCTGTTCCATTGACCAGCGCTGCATCTCATTCACACGTTTAATAATACGCATATCAATTCTCCTGACAGTTCATCCGCTACGGCTGGCGGAACGGTCCGCGGCTACGCTGACTTTCTTTCTTTATTGGCGGGCAGGTTCAAAAGCGGCCTGCACCCGTAAATGCAGGCATATTTCATGCCGTTACAGCGCAAAACACACTGACTGCACAGGAAGGCGATTAACTGAAAGCTGCGACACAAAAACGTTCAGAAAGTTTCAACCACCGCTTTGCCGAACGCCTCTACCTCCTCCATTGTATGTGCGGCGGAAACAAAACCCACTTCAAACTGTGAAGGCGAAAGATAATATCCCTGGTTCAGCATTGCATGAAAGAATCCGGCGTAGGCACGGGTATCGCACTCGCGTGCCTCAGCCAGGTTTCGCACAGGCCCTTCGGAAAAGAACACTGTGAAAACACCGCGGTAATGCGCACAATGCACCGGCACGCCCTTACATTTTGCACCGGTGTTGATTATATCAGCCAGCCGGTCACCGCAAGCTGTCATTGCCGGATAGGGGTTGTCGCGCTCCAGCACTTCGAGAACTTTAAGTCCGGCGGAAACCGCAAGCGGATTTCCGGAAAGAGTTCCTGCTTGATATATCTGTCCCTGCGGAGAGAGTTCACACATGAAAACCTTACGTCCTCCCACAGCCGCCAGAGGAAGGCCGCCGCCTATCACCTTGCCAAGCGTAATAAGATCGGGTCTTACGCCAGCTATTGAGGCATAGGTTGACATATCAAAGCGGAAACCATCTATAACCTCATCAAAAATCAGCAGGGCGCCACAGCAGTCAGCCATATGGCGCAGCTTTTGAAGATAGTTTTTTTCCGGCTGAACCAAGCCCATATTGGCGGCGAGCGGTTCAACAATCACGGCGGCGATCTCATGTCCTTTTTCATGAAGAAGTTCGCTGATTTCATCGGGGTTATTATAGGAGGCGACAAAGGTATCGCTTGCTACCTGGCGGGGAATACCGCGCGATGTAAGATTTCCTCCGGTCAGCAGGCCGCTGCCGGCGGAAACAAGCATACTGTCACTATGGCCGTGGTAACAGCCGTCGAGTTTGAGAATTCTTCTGCGTCCGGTAACTCCCCTGGCAATTCTTATGGCTGTCATCACAGCCTCAGTACCTGAATTTACCAGGCGGACCTGCTCCATAAAAGGAACCAGAGAACAGAGTTTTTCAGCAAAGACAACCTCTTTTTCGGTATTAATCCCGAAAGAGGTTCCCATAGCGGCCTGTTCAGCCAGAACCTGCGTCACTTCATCGTGGGAATGTCCCAGAATCATAGCGCCCCAGGAACAGCAAAAATCCACCAGTTCACGGCCGTCGGCAGTCTGAATCTTCGATCCTTTGCCCGATTTCACATAAACCGGAACACCCCCGACACTGCCGAACGCGCGCACAGGGCTATTGACACCGCCGGGTATAACTTTGACAGCCCTGTTAAACAGAGACTCATGAGCAGTCATCTTCAACACCTTTTCATTTTATCTTCGTCAAAACTTTTCACCGTTTAAGAGATGCGCCCTGTGACCGGGCTATACATACTCCACTTCAGCCTCGGCTTTCAGTGACTCGACATAGTCGGTCACAGCCTTACCTCGTCTGGAATGCCGGAGAAGCTCAAGAATTTTAGGACGAGCATCTTCGTAAGTGGCCTCCGCGGCGGCTTCATGGTCGGTTTTATAGATCAGATGATAGCCGAACTGAGTTTCAACGATATCACTGACATCACCCACATTCATATTGAAAACAGTCTGGTCAAATTCGGGGACCATCATTCCGCGACCGAACCATCCGAGAGAACCGCCTTCTTTTCCGCTGGGGCACATGGAATGTGCAGCTG
Source organism: Kiritimatiellia bacterium (assembly GCA_046482825.1). Lineage (GTDB taxonomy): Bacteria > Verrucomicrobiota > Kiritimatiellia > RFP12 > UBA1067 > M55B167. The sequence goes on along the minus strand of JAWOEI010000068.1, from coordinate 10,217 downwards.
CTTCATCGGAAAAATCAGCGCCATCCGAAACACGTTCTCTTATGTCGGATATTTTCTGACGGGCGGTAGTTTTCGATGTTTCTTCAGATCCGTCAGGACTGACAAGAATATGCTGAGCCAGCACGCGTTCCCCTTTTCTGAAGTCATCCTTATGCTCTTCATAGTATTTTTTCAGTTCGTCTTCAGTGGGATCGCATACAGTTTTAACCGCATCCTGAATAAGTTTATCAACACGGCAGCCCTGCTTCAGCTGAGCTCTGAAAATCTCCTCGTTGATCTGTTGCTGTTCCAGAGCCTTTTGGAAAGCATCCGCACCGCCGACCTGTTCAATCACTTTGTTCAGCTGCTCCTCAATTTCCTCGTCACTTACTTCCGTATTCATTTTAGAGGCCTGATCCATCAGCAGTTTTGTTCCAACAGCCTGTTCTCTGGCCTGATCCACCAGTTGAGGCAGCTGAGATTTGAGCTGCTCCTCGGGCACACCGTTCTGTGAATAAAACTGCACAATACGCTGCAGTTCAAACTGAATTGCATCTTCGGTTATAATCTGGCCGTTCACTTTTATCTGTTTCTTTTCCATCTTTTCTCCTTGAATTCACATAGACAGGTCAACGCGGAAAAAGTTGACTCTGGATGATAGCGTCAGGATAAGAATTCCGCAATCCGCAGATATTCTTCATCCATTATTCGCGCTTATTTTCTGGCCCACGAATCACGCAGGGTAACCGTACGATTGAAAACCGGCGCATCCTTTCTGAAATCACGGCTGTCCGCACAGAAATAACCGACTCTTTCAAACTGGTAGATATCACCGGGCTCGGCTTCCGCCAGTGCCGGCTCACCGTAACCGGTTACGACTTTAAACGAATCGGGGTTGAGATGATCAGTAAAATCTTTTTCTGAATCGCCCAGAGGGTCAGGCACACGGAAAAGGCGGTCATAGAGGCGCACCTCCATTCTGACAGCGCTGGCGACTGACACCCAATGTACAGTTCCCTTGATCTTGCGTCCATCCGCGGCATTTCCGCCACTGGAATCGGGATCATAGGTGCCGTGAACTTCGACGATTTCCCCAGTGTCGTCTTTTATCACATGCTGGCACTTGAATATGCATGCGCCCCTCAGACGCACCTCACGGCCAAGGGTCATGCGGAAGAATTTTTTAACCGGCTCCTCCATAAAGTCACTGCGTTCAATATAAATTTCGCGTTCAAAAGGAATAACGCGTTTCCCAGCACTTCCATCCTTGGGATTATTCTGAGCCACAGCAGTCAGATTTCCGTTCTCCGGGTAGTTATCGATCACTACTTTCAGCGGATCGAGAACCGCCATGCGGCGTTGTGCGTTCAGATTAAGGTCATCGCGCAGACAGTACTCCAGCAGGGCGACATCCGTCAGACTCTCATATTTGGAAACCCCTATACGTTCGCAGAAATCACGAATTGCCTTAGGAGTGCATCCTCGACGCCGCAATCCGCAGACTGTGGGCATACGCGGATCATCCCATCCACTCACATAGTTCTCTTCAACCAGCTGCAGGAGTCTGCGTTTACTCATCACTGTATAGGAAAGATTCAAACGCGCAAACTCACGCTGACGCGGACGGATTTTAACACCGTTTCGTTCTATCAGCATACCCATTTCATCAAGCCTGTCTATGACCCACTCATACATGGGGCGGTGCACCTCAAACTCGAGAGTACACATCGAATGGGTAACTCCTTCGTATGCGTCTTCGATTGAATGCGCAAAATCATACATAGGGTAAATGCACCATTTATTGCCGGCGTGGTAATGAGGAAGATGAAGAATACGGTAAAGCACCGGATCACGCATATGAAGGTTAGGGGAAGACATATCAATTTTAGCACGAAGACATTTTTCGCCGTCCCTGAATTTGCCATCCCTCATACGGCGGAAAAGCTCCAGATTCTCATCCGCACCGCGATTACGACAAGGACTCTCACGCCCGGGAGCTGACGGCACACCGCGATAATCCTTCCATTTTTCCTGTGGCAGATCGCAGACATAGGCATATCCGTTACTGATCAGTTTTTCCGCTATTTCATACATGCGGTCGAAAAGGTCGGAGGCATTATAAAATCCGTCACCCCAGTCAAAGCCCAGCCAACGGATATCCTTTTTTATGCTTTCGGCATATTCATCGGATTCTCGGGATGGATTTGTATCATCCATTCGAAGATTGCACTGTCCGCCGAACTCTTCAGCCATTCCGAAATCAATACAGACGGCTTTCGCATGACCTATATGAATATAGCCATTAGGTTCGGGAGGAAAGCGGGTTACAACTTTGCCGCCGGTCCTCCCGGCGGCAACATCCTCGGCAATCCACTGTTTAAGAAAATGCCGGCTGGTATCCGGCCCGTTTTTACTTTTTACATCACTCATAATTTTTTTCTAAAAGGTCGCACCTGAAACCGCCTCACCAAAACACCGTCGTACATTGCAAAGCAATCCGGAACTCCGCCAGACTACCGGCCTGGCGCAACCGGAACCAATAATTGCAGGCCCGGCTATGTGCCACCACAGTTGATGCTGTGGCGGATACCCCCAACAAACGTTGGTGCGCCGGGTCGGGGACCCGGCCTACAGTGGCGGATACCTCAACAAATGTTGGTGCTGTTGTCTCCAATTTTCTTTGTTTGTTTTACAGAAGTTCATTCTATAACAACTAACGCCAGACTTTGATCTTCAATTTCCGCCGGCCCCATTTAAGAGCCTTTTCATGCGAAGAGAACCATAAGTCCAGTTTCGCACCTTTTATCGCTCCTCCGCGGTCTTCAACCCGGCCGTAGCCGTAGCCGGGAACATACACAATCGTTCCGAAAGGTAGAAACCGTGTGTCAGCCGCAACTGTACCATGGCGCGCTTTGGTTCCACTGGCGGTAATGCCCACTTTTTTCCGTTTACCTTTATTGGGGCCCGAGCTGTAAACCGGCGGGCCGAGACCGAAAAACGACCTGTGCCATCCGCAGCATTTGCCGCAATTGCAGTAACCGGTTGTTTCAACAACCATAATCCGGGCTGTTTTATTGCGCGGCGGCCGAATTCTGCTGCTACAGCAACCGCCCCAGCATATCAAAGCAACAGAAAAAACTCCTGCCGCAAGACAGGCAGACGGACGCAATATCTGTTTACAAAAAAACACTCTGGCAATCACCTGTTTTAAATCGTGCCTGAAATTTTAACAAAAGCTAAATCCTGCCGCAATGCGCAAGCTGAAAAAAATACATGTCTTTCAATGTGTAAAGTGATATTATTTATACGTTTTTTGAACAGAACATCAGTGTTGCTACAGCAGGACACACTCCGGTGTTCAGCATTTCATGTTCTCAGGTTTAATTCATAAAAGCCTGCGGCTACCAGGTAAATTCACTTTTAAAAAACCACCTTAATACATATGCACTCATTACTTTTTAAAATAGGCGAAATATCAGTTTTTTCATACGGACTCTGCATGGCCATAGGATTTCTCGCAGCATGGCAGGTTGCGATAATGCTTTGCCGACAAACCGGGCGCAATGCCGATCAACTGACAACGCTGATCACCTGGCTGATGATCTCCGCCATATCGGGAGCACGTCTGGCCTATGTTATTGAACACTGGGAGGCCGAATTTGCCTCGGATCCGTTCAGCATCATAATGCTGAACCAGGGAGGTCTCATGTTCTACGGCGGTTTTATCGCCGCCGCCATATTCACGGGACTGTATGTCAGCATCAAAAAAATCAATCTTTTCGAAATTTCCGATATTCTGCTTTCTGTTCTACCGCTCGGTCATGCTTTCGGTCGTATAGGCTGTTTCATGCACGGTTGCTGTTACGGAAAAGTCACTCAAAGTTCTTTAGGCGTCTGTTTTCCCGCGCAGAGTCCCGCATGGTGGGAACAGACTCAGAAAGGCCTGATTGCCGAAAATGCGCTCAAATCACTTCCTGTCATTCCCACGCAACTGATAGAGTCCGCCGCAAATCTGCTCCTTTTCGGGGTAATGCTGGTTGTATTTAAAAAGAATCATGCAAAAAAGGGGTTCGCTTCAGGTGTTTACCTGGTTTCGTATGCATTCATCCGGTTCTGCGTTGAATTTTTACGCGGCGATCCCCGGGCTATGCTGGGACCACTCTCTATCAGCCAGGCGATAAGCCTGGGTGTAGCAGCTGCCGGTATATTTATAATCGCCTACAGCATAAAAATAAGCAGGCAACACACAGAACAAAAAACTGGGCTGTGACCTCATTTCCGTTTTATTTATTTATAATTATGGCTTCTCTTGACCCGCACACTGCAATCCGGTACAATTAAGAGCCATTTATTACAGGATTCCCTGTGTAGTAATGTCTGACCAAACCCGAAGCAAGGTGATATATGACTGAAGACTTACAACAGCTGTTGGAAAAAATTCAGCACGACGGCGTTGAAAAAGCCCGGACTGAAGCTGAATCTATTCTTGATGAAGCAAAAAAAGAATCCACCTCACTCATTGCTTCCGCCAAAACTGAGGCTGAAAAGATAAAAAGCGATGCAAAGAAAGAGGCGGAGGCCTATGCTGTCCGTGCGGGCGAAACAATCAGTCAGTCGGCCAGAGACATTCTCCTGCGCGTTGAAAAATCCGTTACGGAAATGATGGAAAACCTGTTGCTTAAAAATGTCAACACGGCTTTAAACAGCAAAGAGACGGCTGTTTCTCTGGTGGCGCAGGCTGTAAAAACATACATGAGCGGCAGCAATGAAATTGAAATCAGCATCGCAGAAAAAATGACGGAGTCGCTGCGTGCCGAACTTGCCGGGATGGCGTCCGAAGGGGTGACAGTGGTTCTGGACAACACCTCTGATTCCGGTTTCCGCGTAAAACTTGCAAACGGCCGTGTCGAACACGATTTCACAGGAGAAGCTGTCGCTGAAGCCCTTGCCGGACAACTCCGTCCCGGACTTGCAAAATATCTGAAATCATGAGTCTTGCCTATCTTATATCTTCACTTCCCGCGATTGACTTCGAATCTGAACCGCCTCTGAGCTGCGAAGATTTTGAAGAGAGATGCGCTGAATGGCTCAATGCCGCAGAGTGCAGGGCTGTCAGTGCTCTTCTGGCGGGAAAAACATCGGATCATCCCTTTGTAGTCGCATGGCTGGACAAGGAAACGATACTCAGGAATGCGCTGGCACAGGCACGCGCACGAACCAAGGGTGTTGATGCGACTCTCTACACCCGTTACGCTCACGGCTGCGACAAAAAGATAGAATCCGATGTGGAAGATGCAATGCAGCATAACAATGCGCTACGGAAAGAACGTAACATCGACAAAATCCGATGGGAAACAGCGGAAGAACTTCAGGGGTATGATCCGCTCAGCATCAGGACGGTTTTCGCTTACGCCATTAAACTGGCTATTGTGACCCGCTGGGGCAGACGCGACAAAGAATCAGGAAAACAGACCTTTGATGAAATCACGGAAATTCCGATAGAACTTTGAATGAATAATCAACCAGATAAACACTGAAATATCACTGGAACTGGCAGACAATATTATGGAAACTACAGGAAAAATAGTCGGTGTTAACGGCAATATGATCAATGTGGCCTTTGACGACGCGGTGGCCCAGAACGAAGTGGGCTACGCCAGTGTGGGCGGCGCAGAGAATACTCAGCAGCTAATGTGCGAAGTTGTGCGGATACGGGGAAGAATTGCCGACATGCAGGTGTTTGAAGACACCCGTGACCTGATGATTGATGACAGCGTGAGTTTTTCCGGTGACCTTCTGGCAGCTGAACTCGGGCCGGGGCTGCTCAAACAGATTTACGACGGCCTTCAGAATCCCCTGCCGCGACTGGCTGAACAATGCGGTTTTTTTCTCCAGCGGGGAACATATCTGGAGGCTCTTGACCGTGAAGTCAAGTGGGCCTTCACTCCCAAGGCGAAACCAGGAGACCGTCTGACATCAGGCGAGACCCTCGGTACAGTTCCCGAAGGTATTTTCGAGCATCGCATCATGGTGCCTTTCGCTCTCAGGGATGTTTACACGGTCAAATCAGTGGCTGAAGCGGGAAATTATACTGTGGAACAGGATATTGCGGTTTTATCCGACAGCAACGGCAACGAGATTCCTGTTCAGATGATGCAACGCTGGCCGGTCAAAGTGCCGATAACAAGCTTTGAAGAGCGTCTGCGCCCCAGCGAAACAATGACAACCCGGGTCCGTTCTGTTGACACTCTTTTCCCTGTTGCCCTCGGCGGCACATATTGCATTCCCGGGCCCTTCGGCGCGGGCAAAACCGTATTGCAGCAGGTGACATCACGCTATGCGGATGTTGATGTGGTCGTACTTGCGGCCTGCGGCGAGAGAGCCGGTGAGGTTGTTGAAACATTGCGGGAATTTCCGGAACTTGAGGATCCCCGCACCGGTAAGTCGCTGATGGACCGTACTATTATCATTTGTAACACATCCTCGATGCCGGTGGCGGCGAGAGAAGCCTCTGTTTACACCGGTGTCACTCTGGCCAGTTATTACAGACAGATGGGGCTGAACGTTCTGATGCTGGCCGATTCGACATCCCGCTGGGCACAGGCATTGCGTGAACTCTCCGGCCGTCTGGAGGAGATTCCAGGAGAAGAGGCCTTTCCCGCGTATCTGGAATCGCTGATAGCGAACTTCTACGAAAGGGCCGGTTATGTACGCCTGAAAGACGGCAGTACAGGCTCAGTGACCATAGGCGGCACTGTATCCCCCGCAGGCGGCAACTTCGACGAACCCGTCACGCAGGCGACACTTAAGGTTGTCGGCGCTTTTCACGGTCTGTCCCGCGCCCGTTCAGATGCCCGGCGCTTTCCCGCGATTGATCCGCTGGACAGCTGGAGCAAATATAACAGCATTATAGAAGCTGAACGTATCGATAAAATCCGTCAGATTCTGCGGGAGGGCAATGATGTCGCACAGATGATGAAAGTTGTCGGTGAAGAGGGAACAAGCATTAATGATTTCATCATATACCTGAAAAGCGAACTGCTTGATGCTGTTTATCTGCAGCAGGACGCTTTCAATGAAGTTGACGCCGCTACACCGGCCGACAGACAGCGCAAAATGTTCACCCTGGTTGAATCGGCCATGCTGACAGATTACCCGTACACGGAAAAAGCTGAAGCGCGGAAATTCTTTCAGGAAATCACACAGGAATTTATCGACTGGAACCAGACCGCACCCGAGCAATCTGAGTATGCGGAACGCAGGAATGCAATTCAAAAGAAGATTGAGGAGGCAGCCGTCAATGCATAAGGTTTATCACACAATCGATCATCTGGCTGGCAGTGTTGTCACACTACGTGCTGAGGGAGTAAAGTACGGCGAGTTGGCCGAGATCTCATCGCGCAATATAACATCACTCGCACAGGTTATCAAACTGGACGGTCCCAATGTGACACTTCAGGTCTTTGCCGGCGCTCGAGGCATCGCTACGGATGCGAAAGTGCGTTTTCTCGCAACTCCCATGAAAGTTCCGTTTTCCGATGCCCTGCTGGGCAGAGCCTTCACCGGATCCGCACAACCGCGTGACAAAGGGCCACGACTTGAAGAAAACATGATTGATATCGGCACTCCGTCGGTTAATCCGGCCAAACGTATTATCCCGACCAACATGGTGCGCACCAACATCCCCATGATCGATGTATTCAACTCCTTGGTGGAATCACAGAAGTTGCCGGTATTCGCTCAGGCGGGCGAGCCTTACAACCAGCTGCTGGCGCGCATAGCCCTGCAGGCTGAAGTTGACATCATTATTCTCGGCGGGATGGGACTGAAACATGATGACTATCTGTATTTTCGTGACACTCTGGATGAAAGCGGGGCACTTTCACGCACGGTAATGTTTGTTCATACCGCATCAGATCCCATTGTTGAGTGCATGCTGGTGCCGGATATCGCACTGGCCACTGCGGAGAAATTTGCTCTGAACGGCAAAAAGGTTCTGGTTCTTCTGAGTGATATGACCAGTTTTGCGGATGCCCTGAAAGAAATTGCCATCACAATGGAGCAGATCCCCTCTAACCGCGGATATCCCGGTGATCTGTACTCTCAGCTCGCGTCACGCTATGAAAAAGCCGTGGATTTTGAAGGAGCTGGCTCTATCACTATTCTTGCAGTGACCACCATGCCGGGTGATGATGTAACTCACCCCGTACCTGACAACACAGGATATATCACAGAAGGACAGTTTTATCTCCGGGACGGCCGCATTGAACCTTTCGGTTCTCTGAGCCGTCTGAAACAGCAGGTCAACAAAGATTCCCGTGAAGATCACCGGACTATCATGGACGCAATGATAAGGCTCTATGCATCCTACAGAGAAACCCAGGAAAAACAGTCTATGGGATTCCGCATGAGTGAATGGGATGATAAACTTCTGAAATACGGGGAGCGGTTTGAAGCGGAAATGATGGATCTGTCGGTAAACATTCCTCTGGAAAAAGCACTGGATCGCGGATGGCAGATACTAGCAGACTGTTTTGAAGCGAAGGAAGCCGGTATTCCAACCAAACTGGCTGACAAATTCTGGCCGAAAGCAACAGCTTAACCGGGAGACGGGATACGGAAGATTTTACACACCTCAGGCTGAAAATGTAAAACTCATTTAACCATGGCAAAAGTCAAACTCACAAAAACCGAGCTGAAGGCTCAGAGCGACGCCCTGAAAAGATTTCAGCGGTTCCTGCCCATGCTGCAGTTGAAAAAGCAGCAGTTGCAGGCTGAAATTACCGTGATAACATCGCGGATTGAAGAACTGGAAAAAAAACATGCCGCTGCTGAAAGGGCATTGGAGGAATGGGTTGCGCTTTTTTCCGGCGAAAAGAAAGCCATGCGTGAGCTTGTATCACTGGAGCACGTCAAAACCGGAACCAGCAATATAGCTGGCGTGTCCATACCTGTGTACGAGGGACTTGACACAAAAGTTGCCGAGGTGGATCTTTTTGAAACACCGGCATGGATTGATGATGCGATTGACACGCTAACTGAGATGCTTGAATTCAAAGCTCAGCGGGCTGTGCTGGAAAAACAGCGTGAACTGATCACTATAGAGCTTAACACAACGGCACAGCGGGTGAATCTCTTTGAAAAAGTGAAGATTCCGGAGTGCAAAGAAAACATCCGCGTAATCAAAATCGCGATCGGTGATGAGCAGACTGCATCGGTTACCCGCGGCAAGATTGCAAAAAGTCGCAGCAAATCTTCAACAGACACAGACGAGGAGGTGGCGGTATGATTGTTCCCATGAAGCATGTCACTATTCTCAGTGTGGCCTCGGAAAAGTTGCGGACAATTGAAAAAATACGCGATTTAGGGATGATGCACCTGAGTTATGATGATTCCGAAACACCGGAATTCCGTCAGGCACGCCGTGAATACGACGAAATCAACCTGGCTGACAATATTCTCAAAACTCTGGACAAACCGCTCACTCCGTCGGCTTCCGCCGCGCATGTCACCGGCTTCATATATGAAGATATATCTAAGAGCATTGATACATCGCTCCCTGTCGTCCACGGAGACATGCAAACGAAAATAGAGGCTGTCATCACGCTTGATAAGCTGCGCCGCAAAATATGCGACCAGCTTTTCAAGCTGAAGAAAGAATGCTGCATTTACAAACCCTTCGGAGAGTACGATATTTCATTGCCGCAGCATCTCACGGAACAAGGGGTTACTGTCAGGCTTTTCCGCTACTCCATACACAGAAACGTGGAACTTGATGACAAACTGCTCGTAAAGGATTTCGGAGAGCATGAGGGTTACCGCTATGGTGTGCATATCGGTGAGGGAGACCTGCCGGAAAACTGTGAAATCCTTCCTGCGCCTCCGGCACAACTGAACGATATGCAGACTAAATTCGCTGAAGCGCAGGCGCGTATCGCATACATAACAGAAAAACTGCGGACAGCTGCCGAAGAGATCGATTTCAAACCGGAAATCGTACGTCTTCATGACTTCTGTAATTTTATTGCTGCTCACGACAGCATGCATTCCAACGAAAATCTTGTATGGATCAGCGGATGGATGCCAGCGGAAAATGACAAGAAGCTGCTTGAAACAGCCCGCAAAAACAACTGGGGAGTTCTTATACGTAATCCCCGGGAGGATGAACGCGTACCTACCCTGCTGCGCCCCCCCGCCGGTTTCAAAGCCATGCGGTCACTGTTCAGCGCACTCGGCAT
>JAWOEI010000040.1:0-11463 GCA_046482825.1 Kiritimatiellia bacterium | reverse complement strand
GCCCCGCTGGTCGCCTTGCACACCCGCGCAACGAAGCTCTCCAGGTCGCCGCGGTCGATGACCGCCTCGGCCCCCAGCGCCAGCAGCGCCTCGGCCTTCTCCGGCTGGCTCACCGCATAGGGAATCGCCCCGACGATGCGGCAGAGGTGAATATACATAGAACAGTAGAACGCCCACGATCCCGCTCACTCTCAAATATTGCACGACGGCCCAGCCCACGGGTTGTTATGTGGTGCCAACCCCCGGCAACATGATGTCTTAACTGTCTCGGCATATTATCAATTTAGCAGGAATATACCGGATTGATTAAGTCAAATGTTATATATTTAAATACGACCCCAGCCGTCTTCTAGAGCTAACGCGCGCGGTTTACCGCGTCGCTATTCAGCTCCTTGTTAGCTTGCCTTCCGCTACCCCTATGGTTTCGGCCGTCATCACTTTGTTTCTCTATGGGCATAAACAGGAAGAAGAGAGTGATAATGGTTCCGCTCAAACCCAAGAAGATGATGAGCCAGAGCTTTCTTCTGGCTATGACGTTCTTTATGAACGCAAAGTTGAGGACGAGGTGGACGATGACAAGAAATAGCAGGAGGTAGGCGGCCCACAGGTGATAGGTGCCCCACTCGTGTCGGGAGAGGCCAAGCAATGTCAGGCCATGGCCACCACGAAAACCAGGAACAAGGCGATAGTGAATCAAGAGACCGGTTCCTGCAAGAAAGCACATCGAACCAAACATGAGAAGGTCTACAATAACTCGAAACGGTTTTGCTTTCATATTTATGTCCTCAAGCCAACGTTTAAATCATCTGCAAAAAAAGCGCGCTTTTTTTATCAGGTGCATTTGCCTTGTTCTAATTTATCCTATTTCCGTTATGGAAAGACACTTACATATTTTTCGGGCTAGACGGTTTGGAACTTCTGTGTGACGAGGAACTGCCTCAATCCACCCTGTTTGAGGATTACACCATAAGGAATGAGAACCGCCTTCTCTTTTCAAAAAACAGCCATTACGGCGCAGGTGTTTCAAAAGTGTGTTGCGTTTCATCCTATTGCAACCATTAATCGTTCCGCATCTTTTGGTAAACCTTTGGCTGCATCTTCACGCCTGTCAACCAGGATCAAGTCAATCGCCTGAGACAAGCTTCCGAGGGCTTCATCTTTTGTTTTTCCCTGACCGTTTGCACCAGGGATTTCCGGGGAATAGGCGAAAAACCACCCTTCATCTTTTTCAACTATGGCTGTGAATTCGTTATGCATAATACATCTCCATTTGTTATATAAGATTATCATGGAGGCAGAGTCGGAGCAACCCTTCATTTTTTCAGCAGAACGAATAGGTCAGTTTCCGGCGATCAGCCGGTAAACTGGACCTGGGTTGTTGAACTCAATTTCTTTTCATTTCTTGAATAAGTCTGAGTGAAATCCTGTTCGCTCAAGCCTCAGCGATTCGTCATCGGCTGTGTAGATAAGCAACCAATCCGGTTCAATATGACAATCCCTTGAAGGTTTCCATGAGCCTATCATGAATGGTCTTTGCATTTTGGGGGAAGATTTTTTCCCTCGGCAAGACAGCAAACAATCTCACGGAGCTTTGATAAGTCCTTGCCACGCTTTTTCATTCGTTTTACATCTCTGCGAATTGTTTGGTCTGTGAAACTTGTTTCATTTTTCCCAGCTCTCAAACATTTCATCCAGAGAGTCAAACTCTACAACATCTTTCCCTTTATAACTTTTCTCTAAAGTTTTTGCAGTGCATTCATTAGGGATTTCTACGGCAAAGGGTAGTCCGCCTCGCATAGAAATCTGACGATAAAAAATCCGGATTGCTTCGGTTGGTGTAATTCCAAGATTTTGCAATACACCTTCGGCCTTCTGTTTAATCTGAGGCTCAATTCTTGCATGTATGACTGCTGTTTTCATATTTCAAATATATCACATATGCAACACACACGCAATCAGATTATTTAAAACGTTTAGGATCACCTGCGCAACCAAAGCGTAAATAGAGCGAATCGAATCCTCAACTCTTGTTCGCGACAGGTGGATCCTCTTGTTAGACATGATTTTTATTATGGGTTTTTCTTTCGGGGCGATCAAGCCCGCAAATGATCTTGCGGGATGCTTTTCGTTGTGGTTTCGAGGTGGCGGCCCGCATCACGACGCTTTTAAAGGGTGTGGCGCATGTCTGAAATGATCCGCGAAGGGGTGTTTTGCCGGATGAAGGCGCGGCAGGCCCTTGGCTTGTACAGCCATTTCCTGGAGTCTCAAAGCAAAGAAAACAGCTCTGCCGCCCACGCTTATGACTCTCAATGGAAACAACTCGTCGATCAGATGCAAAAGCGGCTGAGAGTTCAGCAGAAATCTTACAGCACCGAAAAAAGCTACATTCAGTGGATCCGCCGTTTTTACGTTTATCTGCATGGTAAAAACCCTGCCGAGCTTTCAGAAAATGACATTAAGCATTTTATCACGTCGCTGGCTGTTAAAGAGAAGGTGGCTGCTTCAACCCAGAATCAGGCTTTTAACGCACTTCTGTATTTTTACCGTCACGGGTTGGAGATAGAGCCGGATATTGTCGGAAATACGGTGCGGGCGCCGAATAAACGGCGGCTTCCCGTGGTTCTCTCTCAGGCGGAGTTCAAAAACCTGCTTGATCAGATTGATGATCGGTTCTGGCTCATGGCCGCTATTACATACGGCGGCGGATTGAGGGTCTCGGAGTGCGTGCGCCTGCGTGTGAAGGATATTGACATTGATCAGGGTGCTTTGATTGTACGCTCAGGAAAAAGGGATAAAGACAGGCGTACAATTCTACCGAAAAATCTGGAAATTTCAGGCACAGGCGACTCCTGATTTAATAGCAGGAAACATCTGCTCAACGGTCTGTTCAGTAATCTTCATGTAGAGGCTGTCAGGGCAGAGGTCAATCTGTTCTCCCCAAATCAATTCGTCTGTCTCTGCAATCTGAACTTTCCTGAATTTGCTATAATCATTCCAGAGAGAAAAAACACCTTTACCTGCAAGATTGGATAGGTCGACAATGCCCGAAACGCCATCATCAAATCTGATTTCTGAAACAGATGGATTACACTCTCTTATATAGCCAGGAAGCATCCTTACTCTTAGTCGAGGGGGCACTGGGAGCACTGACTCCGGTAGGGTTTAACCCCATGGCGAAGAGGGTGCTATGTGTGTAATCTAATATTGTATCAGACAGATAGAAGGTAAAACAAAGGAGTATTATTATGAACATCAATATGGTTAATGGATTCAGCATTGTGATGGCGTGCTTTGCGGTAGCTGTAGCGGGATGCGGCAGGAATGCAGAGAATGAAGGGGTTGGGGAAAGAACTGGTGCCGCCCTTGACAGAGCGGCAGAGAACACCGCCGATGCAGCCCAGGCAACCGGAGAAGAGATCAAAGAGACAACCGGAGAGGTTCTGGAGAGTACCGGAGCCGCCGTTGAAAATGCGGGCGACAATATGCAGAAGTAAAGCGACCCGTTGCTGCAAGCAGGATGTTCAGCTCATGTTCAAGGGTTGCGTTAAAGTAGCAAGTAATTGCAGTGGCCGTTCTGTGAACGGCATTATGTCGCTCACCAGTCTTCGTCCCGCAAACGAAAATACGCCGTGGCACGGCAGAGCGACTACTACACTGTCATGGTGAAAATGACGGATGGACTGCTTTCGTTTGTAGTACACACTTTAGTGTGCTCACTGAACTCAGGCGCAGACAGGCGGGGAGAAATCGCATTAGACATCCTAAGATGATTTTATTATATTAAGGTAGTTAAAAAGGAGGTTGACCCTAATGAACATTCTACTGGTTTATCCTGATTTTCCAGACACCTTCTGGAGTTTCAAATATGCGCTCAGGTTTATCGGCAAGCGTTCGGCGCTACCGCCACTGGGATTGGTGACTGTGGCAGCGATGCTGCCCGAGGAATGGCCGCTGCGACTTGTGGACATGAATGCGCGCAAGCTCAAAGACAAAGACCTGGCATGGGCGGATTGTGTTTTTATCAGCGCCATGATTGTTCAGCGCTCATCAACCCGTCGACTGATCACCCGGTGCAAGGCGGCCGGTCTGCGGATAGTGGCGGGCGGTCCACTGTTCACCATCGAACACGAACAGTTCGAAGATGTGGATCATTTTATCCTGAACGAGGCCGAGCTGACACTTCCAGTTTTTCTTGATGATCTAGCCCGTGGAGTTCCTAAACATCTCTACGCCACCAACGAATTTGCGGATATGCGGCAATCACCCGCGCCATTGTGGAGTCTGCTGAATCTCCGGCATTATGCGACTATGAGCATCCAGTTTTCACGCGGATGTCCTTTTAACTGTGATTTCTGTAATGTGACCGCTCTGCTCGGGCACAAGTTCCGCATCAAAAGCGCGGATCAGATCATCGCGGAACTTGATATCCTGTACGCTCAGGGGTGGCGTGGCCCCGTATTTTTTGTGGATGATAATTTCATCGGGAACATCCGGTTTCTCAAGTCCGAGCTACTGCCAGCTCTGATTGAGTGGCACAGAAATAAAAACGGCGTCAAATTCATCACCGAAGCCTCGATCAATCTGGCCGATGACCCGACCTTGATGAACATGATGGTTGATGCTGGCTTCGACACAGCGTTCATCGGCATCGAAACGCCTGACAATGCCTGTCTTACCGAGTGCGGCAAGAGCCAGAACGGCAATCGCGACCTTATTGAAGACGTGAAACGCATTCAACGGGCAGGGTTGCAGGTACAGGGGGGATTCATTGTGGGGTTTGATCATGATCTCCCTTCCATCTTTCAACGGCAGATCGATTTCATTCAGCGCAGCGGGATTGTTACGGCTATGGTCGGGCTGCTGCAGGCCCCTCCCGGAACCCGTCTGTACGAACGCATGCAGCGTGAAGGCCGCCTCAATGCGCTGTCTTCCGGTGACAATGTGGACGGGACGACCAACATCATCCCCGCGATGAGTCTTGAAACGCTGAAGGAAGGGTACCGACACATTCTGGACAATATTTATGATCCCGCCCCCTACTACAATCGTATCAAAACCTTTCTCAGTGAATACAAGGTGCCGCAAATGCGCGGAAGACTTAAATTCAATCAGATCCTCGCCCTAATACTCTCCATGTTAAAACTCGGAATTACGGGCCGTGAACGTCTGCACTACTGGAAACTGATGTTCTGGACATTGACCCGACATCCCCGTCTGCTGCCGGATGCAATCACGCTGGCAATTTACGGTTATCACTTCCGTAAAGTCTGTAAGCAGCACGTAAGCTGAAGCTGCCCGGCTAAGCGTATTCGCGTCAACCTAAAGCAATACGAAGTGCGAAAAAACAGAACAAAAACAGACTTTGGAGTGCGGTGACCCCGTCACCGCTAAGATAGGCCGACACTGCTGTGCCAAAGCGTAGTTCCGCTTGCGGAACGAAGACATCGGCGCTGGTCTGTCAAGCTTTTCAGTCATCGTTCAAGCTGTTTTCTTCAAATTGTCCTGCGATCCGTGAACCTCGCTCTGCCGTGCTTCAAAAGTCTTTAAATGAACGCAACCGCATCTCAAAAACAAGCGTATTAACCCTCACGGTAGGGTTTAACCCCATAGTCAGATTGTGAGCTTTCAAGCACAATAAACTGAGTTTCAGAACCCGTGCTTGAAAGAACGCCATGCAGCCTGTTATATCAATGTGGAAATTATGGAGATCCAGACACACATACACGCAATTACCTGCGGATGAACCTCCCTTACGTGCAGAGCTTTTCAGTATCGAGCAACTGATCCGCCATGCCAAAACGCTGGCTGGCTCTCATCAAATTGTCGACGGGCGGGGTTCCAGCCAGCTTCTGACCAGACTCAGCCGTAATGCGGAGATTCTCAAAACATTCAACCGCATGACACTGGAAGTCAACCCGAATCAGCGCATTACACCGGCGGCTGAATGGCTCTACGATAATTTCGGCCTGATAGAAGAGCAGATTCAACTGGCCAAGCGGCATCTGCCGCGAAAATACAGCCGTGAGCTGCCATGCCTTGTTAATGGGGTTTCCTCCAATCTGCCGCGCGTTTATGATGTGATTCTTGAATTAGTTTCTCATGTGGATGCACAGATAGAGGCAGGGCAACTCAGTGCGTTCATTTCCGCTTATCAGACGAATCATCCACTGAAACTGGGTGAATTGTGGGCTATTCCCATCATGCTGCGTCTGTGTCTGATAGATAACCTGCAACGCATTACGACACGTTTACTGAACGCTGGCAAAGATCGTGAACTGGCGGATATATGGGTTGAGCGCCTGCAGGCTATGGCGGAAACAAATCCATCCCTGCTCGTTGTTGTTGTGGCGGAGATGGCCAAATCGGATCTGCCGCTCTCCAGCGCCTTCGTATCTGAATTCTGTCAGCATTTATCTTTGCACAGTCCCGTGTTGCATCTCGCCCGCACATGGCTTGAGCAGCGGCTTGTTGAACATGGGTTGACTATCGAGCAGATGATCCAGCAGGAAAGCCAGAATCAGGCCGCCGATCAAGTCTCCGTCAGTCACAGCATTGTCAGTCTGCGTTTTCTGAGCGTCATGGATTGGGAAGAATTTGTCGAAACGATGAGCCCGGTGGAAGAAATTCTGCTCTCTGATCCGTGCGATATTTATCGGAAGATGGATTTTTCCACACGGGATCGTTACCGTCACGCTGTGGAATTCTTCGCTCTTAACAGCCGTTTATCAGAGGTTGAAGTCGCCGGTCTGGCCATAGCCCAGGCTGCCGAAGATGCGCGGCGCAATGGATGTAGCGGGCGGAGATCACATGTCGGTTATTATCTGGTTGACGAAGGACGTTCGCTACTGGGATCGGAGGTCCGTGTACGATGGCCCTGGCGGACAGTCATTGAACGCTGCATCCACCGTTATCCTCTGGCCTTTTATCTTGGCGGTATCGGCGTATTCACGGCTTCAGCGACAGCCGGTGCTTTATGGCAGCTTATGCTGATCGGCGTATCAGGAGTGGGGCTTGTCTTATTTATGCTGTGTTTTGCGCTTTGTGTCAGTCAACTGGCAGTCTCGCTGATCAACGGTTTATCCGCTCTGCTGGTCAGGCCCTCGTGGCTTGCGCGTCTGGAAACTTCGGCGGGTATTGCTCCGGAGGACCGCACGATGGTGGTCATTCCGACCATGCTTACCAGCTTTGAAAGTATAGACCGTCTCATTGAAAAACTCGAGATTCACTATCTTGCCAATCGGGATGCTCATCTGCACTTCGCTGTGCTTACAGATTTCTGCGACGCATCATCAGAACATCGGTCGGAAGATCATGATCTGCTACAGAGAATAAAGAACGGTATTGCAGGATTAACCGGCAAATATGAGAGTGACCGAAGTGATCTTTTCTTTCTGTTTCATCGTCCGCGCCGCTGGAACGCCGAGGAAGATGTATGGATGGGATACGAACGCAAGCGCGGAAAGCTGATGGAGTTCAACACACGGTTGCGGGGAGGGTGTCAATCGAGCTTTACTGAAATCATCGGAGATACGGCGGTACTGCCCCTGATCAGTTATGTCATCACCCTTGACACAGACACGCAATTGCCACGCGACAGTGCCCGGCATCTGATCGGCACCATGGCTCATCCGTTAAACCGTCCTTTGTTGGATGCGCATCGCAAGGTAATCACCACAGGTTACAGCATCCTTCAGCCACGCGTTGAAGCGAGTCTTCCCGGCTCCCGCCGATCATGGTTTGTTCGTATTTTTGCCGGCGAAACCGGTCTTGATCCCTATACGCGGGAAGTTTCCGATGTATATCAGGATGTATTTCACGAGGGTTCTTTTATCGGCAAGGGCATCTATGATGTTGACGCCTTCCTGAAAGTCATAAAGGGGCGTTTCCCCGAAAACACAATTCTCAGTCATGATCTGCTGGAAGCGTGTTATGCACGCTCCGGACTTGTAAGCGATGTGATGTTTTATGAGGAATTTCCTTCCCGTTACAATGTGGATATCGACAGACGTCATCGCTGGATGCGGGGAGACTGGCAGCTTGTGCAATGGCTGCTTTCAAAAGTTCCCGCTCCGGATAAACAGCGTGCGGTCAATCCGCTCTCGATGTTGTCACAGTGGAAGATTTTCGACAATCTGCGGCGCAGTCTTATTCCGGTTGCCCAAATGGCACTCATTCTCGGCACATGGTTTTTCAATCCGCCTCTGGCCGGGTTTGTATGCCTGCTCATTATCGCGCTGATTGCACTGCCCGGTATCGTAGCGTTGCTCATCAACGTATTTCGCCGGTCAGCAGGTCTGCCGCTGCGGATACATCTGAGAAAATTCGCTAGGCTGTGTGGTCAGAAGAGCGGACAGGTCGTACTGGCTCTGGCCTTTCTCCCCTATCATGCGTACCTCAGTCTGGATGCTGTAATCCGGACGTTGCTACGGCTGGTGATACGCAGGCGATTGCTCGAATGGCAGACATCCAGCGATTCTGAACGTTCACGGGCAACCACCCTAACCGGATTTTTCGTCTCCATGTGGGTTGTGCCGACGGTCGCATTGTCATCCGCATTATATCTGGCCATTCGGCAGCCTGTGCAACTGATGATGACGCTACCGTTACTGGCTCTCTGGATTATCGCGCCGTTGATCGCATGGTGGATCAGCCTGCCTATAAAACCTGAAATACTTGATCTTACAGCGAAACAGGTTCTTTTCCTGCGGCATACCGCACGCAAAACCTGGCATTATTTTGAAACCTTTGTCAGTGCGAAAGACAACTGGCTGCCACCTGATAATTTCCAGGAAGTTCCGACACCAAAAATCGCGTCGCGCACATCACCTACGAATATGGGGCTTGCCTTGCTGGCAAATCTCTCCGCTTATGATTTCGGATATCTTTCCGCAGGCGATCTGATACGTCGCACTCAGAACACACTTTCTTCCATGTTCAGACTGGAACGGCACAGCGGTCACTTTTACAACTGGTACGACACACAAACGTTGCAACCTCTCCTGCCTCTCTATATTTCCAGCGTGGACAGCGGCAATCTGTCCGGCCATCTGCTGACACTCAGCGCCGGTCTGAAAGAACTGGCTGATGTTGAAATGTATGATGAAAAGATATTTACCGGTCTGCGTGACACGGTCGAGGTTCTCAGCGAATTAATGCGTGAAAACACAATTCTACCAGAACTTCAAACTCAACTGTCGGTCAATCCCGACGGTCTGCGGGATTCCTTTTTGTTGTTGCAGAGGGTCTCTGCCCAAACAGAGCGACTTGAAGAAAATGCACAGGAAAATGACGAAGCGCGCAGAGGGTGGATATCTGCATTGAAGTATCAATGCCGTGCACAGATGGAAGAGCTGCTATTTTATGCGCCGTGGTTGATTTTAGCACCCCCCCGACGATTACGTTGCAGGACAGAGAAAGACACATTTGGTAGTAACGGTCATCACAATTCGGATCTGAACGCCGTACTCAGTGAAATTCTGCGCTGTGCCGATAAGGCGCCTTCGCTGTCCGATTATCCCCTTTACGTGCGTACTCTCAAAGCCTCCATCCAGGAGGTTTTACACAAGATTGAGGTGGAGAGCGACCAGACAAACAGAGAAACGCGGGAATACCTCACAGATTTCAGCGATTCTCTGGATGAAGGGGCAGGTCATGCTCATCAACGTCTAATGACTCTGAAGGAGCTGGCCCGGCAAATCGATGAGCTAGCGGCGGCGGACTTCACTTTCCTGTTTGACAAAGGCAGAAATCTGTTTGTCACAGGGTTCAATTTGTCCGAACATCGTTTTGACAGCGGATTCTATGATCTGCTGGCCTCAGAGGCGCGTCTGTGTAGCTACGTTGCTATTGCACTCGGACAGGTTCCGCAAGATCACTGGTTCGCTATGAGTCGGCTACTGGTTGCTCTTCAGGACATGCCGACTCTGGTTTCCTGGAGTGGTTCCATGTTTGAATATCTCATGCCGTTGCTCATCATGCCCCGTTATGAAAACACGCTACTGGACCACACATGTATAGCTGCGGTCAAACAGCAGATCGCCTATGGCAAACTGCGCGGTGTAGCCTGGGGAATCTCTGAATCCGCTTACAATCGTAAAGATATTCATTTGAACTATCAGTATCGCGCTTTCGGTGTGCCCGGTCTGGGCTTGAAAAGAGGACTGGCCGAGGATCTGGTGATAGCTCCCTACGCTACGGCATTGGCATTGCTGGTTTCACCGCGCAAAGCGTGTGAAAATCTGCAGCGTCTGACATCAGAGGGACGCTCAGGCACATACGGATTTTACGAGGCGGTTGACTACACGCCAGCACATCTGCCTCCGGGTGAAACCAGTGTTACGATCAGATCATTTATGACTCACCATCACGCTATGAGTCTGTTGAGCCTGGGGAATTTGCTGCAGGGCAATCTCATGGCACGGCGTTTCATGGCATGTCCATTGCTCAAGGCGGCGGAACTGCTGTTGCAGGAAAGGGTGCCGCAAAGTGCGGTCAGTGTTTTCACGGAAGACACCTCCGCTGCCGCCGTGCGACCACTGGCCGATCCAAGTGTGATGCGGGTTTTCACGAACCCCTCGCCCCCCGTGCCTGAGGTTCATCTTTTGTCCAACGGCAGTTATCATGTTGCCATCAGCAGTGCCGGGGGCGGGTACAGCCGCTGGCACGATTTGTCAGTGACCCGCTGGCGCGAGGACTCCACCTGTGACAACCGGGGAATCTTTGTATATCTGCGCGATCTGGCAAGCGGAAAATTCTGCTCCTCAACTTATCAACCGGTTAAGAGTGAGACAAAGAATTACGAAGCGATATTCACCCAGGCGCGGGCGGAATTCCGTCAGAGTTTTGCTGACCTCGATATTCACACCGAGGTTTGTGTTTCACCTGAAGATAATGTGGAACTGCGGCGCATCACGATCAGCAACCGCACAGCCGCTGAACGATTCATCGAGTTAACCAGTTATGCAGAGGTTGTGCTGGCGACTCAGGATGCTGACGAATCTCATCCGTCCTTCAGCAACCTTTTTGTACAGACTGAATTTATGCCATCAACCGCAACGCTCTTATGCACTCGTCGGGCCCGCTCAGTGAAAGAACGCCCCCCGTGGCTGCTGCATCTGATGACGGCACACACTGATAAACCAGGAGAGGTTTCCTGTGAAACAGATCGTGTCAGATTTGTGGGCCGCGGCGGCAGCCTTGCCAGTCCGGCCGCGATGCAGAACACAGACGCTCTGTCCAACACAGTCGGCTCCGTGCTTGATCCCGTTATATCGCTACGACGCACGGCAGTTATTCCTTCGCATGATTCAGTTACTGTTGACCTGATTGTCGGAATAGCGGAAACCAGAGAATCGGCGTTGGCAAAGGCCGAAAAATATCAGAACCCGAGTATGACGGAACGCGCCTTTGATTTAGCCTGGACTCACAGTCAGGTGACTCTGCATCAGCTTAACGCCACCGAAA
>JAWOEI010000096.1:0-9342 GCA_046482825.1 Kiritimatiellia bacterium | reverse complement strand
TCCGAACTTGTTCGGGCCCATGCAACCGTACGAATTGTACAAACAAGAGTTGAGGACCATGCTACAGTACGGGATTTAAACCCCATAGGGCGGGACGGTCTCATCAACTCCGCCGAGAGGTGATGGCCATCGCCTCTCGGCTACTTCTCCAGACACTCATCTGGAAAAACGATCCGATTGTATCAAATTCTGATCAAACAAGGGCGGGGGCCGTGACCCCGCCGTGCACCGATTCGCAGATGCGCCCGTAAAAAGCCTAAAGTGCAGAATAAAACGCACGCTTTTCCGGCACATGCAGAAGTATATGAAAATGGTTATCCATGAATGCGTAAGTCCTTACCTCACAACCGTTAAAACTTTCCAGCCTCCGCATTAAACTATAAAGATAACTCTTCTCGACATCCCCGAAAATAAACCGGTGTTCAATCCATAAAATAATGACTGTCACGAATGGCACCATTTATTACCCAGATAAAATATCCCTGTAGGGTTATACCCTATATAACAATTCCGGTTTCATGATTATATTGTCTCTCTATAAAGGAGATATTTCATTATGAAAACACAATTCATGACATTGCGCAATGCGTGCTTGACTGCTGCCGTTGTTTTCTGCTGCCTGATCAGAGCCGAAGCCTCGAGCGTAGATTGGGGTACGGCGGCGACCTTCGCAGTGCTCGGAGGATCGACAGTAACCAGCACTGGTGCAACTGATATCACTGGCGACCTTGGTGTAAGCCCTGGAAGTGCTATCACGGGTTTTCCTCCGGGTATAGTGAATGGAACGATTCACGCAGGCGACGCAGTTGCCGCAAAGGCCCATTCCGATGCATTGATAGCTTATAACACGCTTGTGGCCATTACAGGGGCGACGGACCTGACTGGCCAGAATCTGGGAGGGCGCACACTTGCACCGGGAACCTATAACTTCAGCTCATCGGCCCAGCTGACAGGAACCCTCATTCTCGATGGTCAAGGCATGGTCAATCCGGATTTCGTCATCCAGATCGGAAGTACATTAACGACCGCCTCGGAATCATCAATCGTATTGATAAACGGTGCTAATTACGAGAACATATTCTTCCAGGTCGGCAGCTCCGCAACCCTCGGCACGGGAACGGATTTTTCGGGGAACATCATCGCCCTCACTTCTGACACCCTTAATACCGGCGCCAATGTGAACGGACGGATCTTCGCCATTAATGGGGGGATTACGCTCGACGGCAACACGATTATATCGGTTCCGGAACCCGTCTCAGCCGTTCTTCTTGCTTCAGGTCTGATGTTGTTGCTGACCATCAGGAGGCAGGACAGAACCGCAGATTAGCCCCTTATGCGCCATCGGGATCGTGTACTATTTGCGGCAATAACGGGAGAAATCATGATGTAAACGCCCACAGCAATTCCACAATCCGAACTGAAAGTAATCAATATCTTTTACTGAAAAGTACAGTTAGATATAAACTCAAAGGATCCTGGTTACATAACTGAAAATCTGAAATCACATAAGTGTATTCAATAAATCATACCCCCACTATTCAATTCCGGGGCAACTCACCCTGTCATTAAAAACAAAGTGCACATGTTCGGAATTAGAAACGAAGGATATTTTAATCAAATTGCTTTCCCGTAGTGGCGCTGAAAATATTTCTTTAACGCTGGTAGAGACGCGATAATATATCCGGTTTTTTTTCGGCAAAGCAAATAACCCTCAATTCTTAACCATCCAAGTTCTTAATGTGGTGCAGTATATATATGTGGGCTACGGGATTCGGGATACGAGGGCAAAAAAGGCGAACCGCACAGCAACTCGCCTCCTTCAATTTATTGGAAACCACATTCAGAATACCGTTGGTCAGACCAATGTTCAGAACACCCCCCTCAACTATCAACGTCTCGAAACCATTCGTGCGTTCGTTAAGCATCACCACAGAGGTCATAAAACCAAGATATTCCAGTGCATAGCAGGCATTCTGTCACTCTGTTACAGTCAACCGGGTAGTACAGGAGTTTTATTCCCTGGTTCTTATTCATTTTCAGAACAAGCCGGAAATATGCTAATATAAAAATAATGAAAGAAATACCGCGCAGAGTCTGGCTGGAAATCAGCAGGCAAACACTTACAGATAATTTCCATGCCGTCAGGAAACAGGTTGCCCCCTGCGAAGTAATGCCTGTGCTGAAGGCCAATTCCTATGGACTCGGAGTCCTGCCCGTGGCCGAAACCCTGAAAGATGCCGGTGCGATGCGCTTCGGGGTTGCGGAACCTTTTGAAGCTCTTCAGCTGAAACCGCTGGAGAGATCGGTTCACATTCTCAGCAGCATTCTGCCGGAAGAGATTGAACCGATGATCGAAGCCGGAATCACAATACCTGTTGCCAGCATGAAAAGCGCAGAACTTATCAGCCGTACTGCGGAAAAACTGCATAAATTCGCAACTGTCCATTTCAAGGTGGATACCGGCATGGGACGCCTGGGAATTCTCTGTAGCGATGCCTGTGAAATCATCTCGGAAGCGTACGATCTGCCCGGCCTGATCTGCGAGGGTATTTTTTCACACTTTCCCATGGCCTACAAAAGATCATCGCCCGTCACTTTGGAGCAAATAGAAAAATTCAAAGATATTCTGAACCGTCTGAACAGAGAGGGAAAAAACTTCCGATATGTGCATATTGCCAACAGCGATGCTATCAACAACTTTCCCGAATCGTACCAGCCGCCTTTCAATATGGTCCGTACCGGCATCAACCTGCACGGCGCTTTTGACGCTCAGGGCACACGTTCCATCCCTATCCAACCGGCCATATCGCTGAAAACGCGCCTGACTGCCGTCAGGGAACTGCCGGCTGGCAGCTCAATCGGCTATGGCCATACCTGCCGCCTGAAAGAAACAACACAGGTGGGAACCATTTCCGCGGGATATGCGGACGGTCTTCCGCTCTCACTCTCGAATCGGGGCAATGTCATCATACGCGACAGATTATGTCCCATCATCGGGCGTGTATCTATGGATTACACCAATGTTTCGTTGAAGGATATCCCCGCAGCCGAAGTGGGTGATGATGTAACCTGTCTCGGGGCGACGGAATCGCACTGCATCACAATAGAATCCTGGGCGGAACTTAAGAACACCCACCCCTACGAAATCATCTGTTCCTTCGGCAACCGTGTTGAGCGGAGATATGTATAGGGAGATTATTAATGAGAGGGGTAAGACGGTCAACATAACTTTATTACAAAGTCCTTTGAAAATCAATGCCACCCCTTGACATCATCGCCAAAATTGTCTAAATTACGTGCTTTTCCTGCGGCGTGTCTAAGGATATATCCCCGTTGCGGGTCAATCTGACCTATTTCCGGTCTGATTACGCTTTACAATAAGCGGGGATGTATATATATTAGACGGCCGGAAAGTTAACAGAATAAACAATACACGGATCAAGGACCGCAAAGCATAATTATGAGTCAGATTGATAAAAAAGCCATAAGGCAGCAATTCGAGCGCCACGAGCGCGACACCGGTTCCAGCGAAGTTCAGATCGCGGTACTCACCCGCGAAATTAAAATGCTGACCGAGCACCTTAAAGCAAACAAGAAAGATCACAGTTCTCGTTACGGTTTGATCCGTAAGGTCAACACCAGACGAAAACTGCTTGATTATCTGAAACGCACAAACAACGAACTTTACAAGAAAGTTCTGAAAGATCATAATCTGCGTCGCTAAATAAGTGTGTAATGCTGGCCATGTCAACCTATGTTACATGGCCTCGTTTCTTTTTATATCTTGCCTCCATTCCCTGTGTGGAGACTCTTTCAGAAAAACATTTCCTGACACATCGCTTTCCGGTCCTTGTCCGTCAAAAAGGAAAAAACATGAAAGACACTACCTCTGTATCCGTCGAAGTCGGCGGTCAGCAGATGACTATCGAAACCGGACTTCTGGCACGCCAGGCGGCCGGAGCCACCGTTGTACGCCTTGCTGATTCCATGGTGTTCTGCGCAGTGACAAACAAAGACGAACCCCGTGAGGGCATAGACTTCTTCCCCTTGCAGGTTGAATACCGCGAGAAATTCTATGCGGCCGGACGTTTTCCTGGCGGTTATTTCAAACGCGAAGCACGCCCGACAGAGAAAGAAATCCTCACGGCCCGTAACATCGACCGCCCCATTCGTCCACTGTTTCCCGCCGGATACCACAATGATGTCCAGGTGAACAGCATGGTCATATCAAGTGACGGCCTGAACGATACCGATATCCTGGCCATCAATGCGGCATCTGCGGCCCTGCACATCTCGGAAGTTCCTTTCATGGGCCCGATCGGCTGTGTACGCGTAGGCCGCATCGAGGGCGAATTCATTATCAACCCCACTCACGACCAGCGCGATCAGGGCGATCTGGATCTGATTTACGTCGGCACCCGCGAGAGATTTCTGATGATGGAAGGAAGTGCCGAAGAGATCCCCGAAGAGGATTTTCTTGCCGCAATGAAACGCGGTCACGAAGAGATTGTTAAGATTGTTGACGCACAGGCGGAACTGCGCAAAACTCTCGGCAAGCCTGAAAAAATCATCAGTGAAGAAAAGCCTGATCCTGAAAAGATGGCTTTCCTCTTTGAACAGGGCGGTGAAACACTGTCCGAAGCCCTGCTGATTGCCGACAAACTGGAGCGTCAGGAAAAGGTCACTTCCATCAAAGAAGATCTTCTTGCAAAATCAATGGAAAAATGGCCGGAAGATGTCACCGAAGATAATTTCGTCACTTTCTTTGACGAGATGGAAATTGAGCTTGTCCGCAAAAACTTCCTCGAAAAGGGCAAGCGTATCGACGGGCGCGCTGATGATGAAATCCGTGAACTCTACGCTCAGGTAGGCGTTATGCCGCGTGCTCACGGCTCCGCGATCTTCAACCGCGGCGAAACTTCAGCACTTGGTTCCGTTACACTCGGAACAAAGAAAGACGCCCAGACACTGGATGCAGTTACCGGCGGCGCCACAAGCAAGAATTTTCTGCTTCATTATAACTTTCCACCATACTGTGTCGGAGAAGTCGGACGTCTGGGTGGACTTGGCCGCCGCGAAGTTGGTCACGGCAATCTTGCCGAACGTTCACTCCTAAAAGTCGTTCCTGAAGATTACCCCTACTCAGTACGTATTGTCTCCGACATTATGGGGTCCAACGGTTCATCTTCAATGGCTTCCATCTGTGTGGGATCACTGGCCATGATGGATGCGGGCATTCCTATCAAAGCACCTGTCGCGGGCGTATCAGTCGGATTGTTCACAACACCTGATGAAAGCCGCAACGTACTGGTTACCGACATCCTGGGAACTGAGGATCATTGCGGGGATATGGACTTCAAGGTTGCGGGTACACAGAAAGGTATCACCGGATTCCAGGTGGATCTCAAACTGCGCGGCCTTACATGGGATGTAGTTGAAAAGGCTCTGGCCCGTGCGAAACAGGGACGCATGCAGATTCTTGAGTTCATGACATCTGTCATCGCCGCTCCGCGTGACGAACTTGCGGATCATGCACCGCGGATCACGGCCATGAGCATTCCGACCGACAAGATCGGAGCTCTTATAGGTCCCGGCGGAGCCAACATCCGCCGTATCTGCGAAGTATCCGGTGCCCAGATTGACATCGAAGAGGACGGCACTGTCAGCATATTCGCAACTGACGGAGCAGCACTGGCTATTGCTCAGAAAGAAGTCGAAGCCGTCTCCAGCGAAGCTGAAGAGGGCAAGCTGTATGAAGGCACTGTAACAGGCATCAAGGATTTCGGCGCATTTGTTGAAATTCTTCCAGGCAAGGACGGCCTCTGCCACATCAGTGAAATGGCCGACCGTCGCATAGGGTCTGTTGATGAAATCTGCAAAATCGGGGAAAAAATGTGGGTCAAGTGCATCGCTGTCGATGATCGCGGCCGCATA
The DNA here is from genome assembly GCA_046482825.1 of Kiritimatiellia bacterium. Taxonomy (GTDB): domain Bacteria; phylum Verrucomicrobiota; class Kiritimatiellia; order RFP12; family UBA1067; genus M55B167. Next base: position 3,408 of record JAWOEI010000096.1, on the reverse strand, counting down.
AAACTCAGCCGTCGCGAGGCGATGAAGGAACTCGACGAGCAGAAAAATGAAGACTGATTCCGCAATCGGTTACAAAATTGCAATGGAACACTTTGTGTTTTGAATAATCGGGGTCAATTGCGTTTTGCTTTTGACCCCGTTAAAGCCTATTTACGGCATCTGCTGTATTGCACGACTTCCGGCATGAGGCAATTACGCTAAGCGAGACTGAGAACCATGCGCATTGCATCTAGGTTCAGACGGCAACTGCCGTTTTCAGGTTAAATTGAAAAAACAACCATCTTTCAGGGAACACCAGACAATGGCTTTTGATCAGGGCGCGGTAAATTTCAGACTCTTTTACATGCAGAATACCTTGAAACCGGATATTCTGACGGAATTCGCGGAACATGCGGCACCGCCCGTCAGCACACTCAGCAAAGACCCGATATCCGGCTGGGTAACAGGCAGACATCTGCTGGATCGTCAGATCACTGATGAAAAGTGTATGTTCGGTCCGTATCTATATACAACGCTAATGAAAGCTGAACGCAAAGTTCCTGAAGCACTGCTGAAAGCACACTGCAAGCTGGAAGAGGAAGTTGAACTGAAAGCCCGCAGCGTCGAGTTTCTGCCTCGCAAGGTGCGTGCGGAAATCAAACAGAGGGTTATCGACTCTCTTCTGCCGAAAATGCCGCCCACTCTGACAGGCATTCCAACCGTTATTGATTTCAGCCGCAATCTGCTGCTTGCCGGAGCCATGTCCGACAAGCAGATTGACGCCTTAACCCCTTATTTCAAACAGACTACAGAAACCCAGCCTATCCTGCTTACCCCCGATACTGCCGCACTTAAACGCAAACGTTTAAACCACAACGATTTAAGCCTTACCAGTTTTTCACCGGATAAAACCATTGAACCACCGCCATCCTCTACTCTCGGCATGGATTTTCTTACTTGGCTATGGTTTGACTGGGAGAAAAACGGAGGCATACACAAAAATCTCAAGGGTGAAGAGTTCGGTTATATGCTTGAAGGACCGCTTACCTTCTTTCGCGAGGGAGAGGGTGCTCACGAAGCACTGCTGCGCAAAGGAATGCCGCTCAACAGCCGTGAGGCCATGACAGCTCTGCTCTGCGGAAAGAAACTGAAAAAGGTGAAATTTGTGCTCGCCCATCAGGAAAAAGTATATTCAGCCGCGGTTGACGCTGAATTTGCCTTCCGGTCGATGAAACTGCCGAAAATCGAACAGATGGAATCCAGCGGCATATTCACCGAACGCATGCGTCTGATTGAGATATTCCTGGATGACTGGTTCGCTCTTTTTGACAGATTCCTTGAACTACGCAGCAATACAAGCGCCTGGAACGATACGGTCAATGCGGTACGCATCTGGATTGATAAAAGGGTAAAAGAAGTACACTGAGCACACACACCCTGAATGCGGACATGCTCCAGGCTTAAGATGCACAAAAGTCACGAAAGCAAAGCTGCCTGTACTGCAGATTTTAACACAGCTCAGTCCTCAGCTCCGGCGCATCGTACAACTTCGTAATTCATACAGGCACCGTCCGCCTGCCTTACAGAGGCAGTGAAACAAAGCTTGCCGTCCTTGACAACCGCCGGAATCCCGCTACTGCGTCTGCCGTCAGATTCAAGAGCGAACACCTTGCAGTCAACAGGATCTTCCAGAGCAAGAGCAATCTCCGCCTCGCCGTCGCGGACAATGAGTTTTTCCGTCCCCCATTTCACTATACCACGTCGCGTTTCATCTTTAAAAACTATGCCCTCTCCCTGTAAGTCAGTCAGGTGCCAGACAAGAATCCGCCGTGACGAACGGATGGGATTGGTATCAAGCGTACTCGCTGCAACTGTCGCCTGAGTTCCTTTGACTATCGCGACGAGAGGTCCCGCCTCTATTCTATCGCCGGGAAATGCGAATCCTCCGGCGGTACGTTCACCGCATACGGTGAAGCGTCCTGTCTCTGAATCAGCACTGACACCTACGGACGGAGGATTTCCCGGCGGAACTTCTGTCTCAGGATACGCCTTAACACACGTAACGCCGTCCGGGCACTTGCCGTCAAACGATATTCCCAGCCGCGCACGCCATTCCAGCCCTGACTCTCTCCACCCTGGACTCGCCGAGAGCGGTTTCGGATCAGTCACGCTCATCGCTTCAGTGTCAAACACATTCGCGTATGCGGCACTCGGGGTTTTTTGATCTCCACGCAGAAAAAGAAGCAGTGCAAGCCTGTCAGAGGCCTGCATCACCGGATCAAGCGCAAGATCAAACCTGCCGGACGGAGCGTAACCGTCGTGTAGCAGCTTTTCACGACTGTGCGCATAGGTGAAAGTCCAAATTCCTGTCCAGTCCTGAATCGCCGAAAATGCACCGGTGAGAAGTCCCGCCATTGAACGGTACTCATTAGGACCACAGAAATTGCTTTCGCTGACACAAAGCGGACTCCCCCATACCCGTTTGAATCCGATAGACCGGTATGGCTTACGATACCTGGAGAGGGGATTGCTATTATCAAGTTTAGATACAAGCCCGAGCCTGCTGTCGGGACCGGTCGGATGATCCACGTAAAAATGAAAATCAATATAGTCCCCGGCATGAGCCCGCATCTCCATGACAGGCGAAAGCACCGGCCCGTTGTTTTCCGTAGCCAGCAAAGCTTTCACCCCGATCTCATTCCGAAGAAAATCCCTTGCCTTCGCCGCAAAGCGTTTCATAAGATGAGACGAAAAAGCCGCTTTGGCATGACTCTCCGGAGTCGGATTCCACCAGCCGCCGGTTTCCGGGAATTCATCCGCATCAACCTGTCGGTGAAACACTCGATTTCCTCGTCCGACAGATAGTTGGCTGTCATACAGAGGTTGACACCGTAAAAGCGCGCAGCCTTTCCAGGCCGCTTTTCGAACTCAGCATGTCCGTTGCGCGGTACAACCCATCCATACTTTCCTGCTGGCGCATCAAGTAGCCCAAGCTCCGAGAAATCAAGTGCGGATCCGGGAACAATATCTTTGCGATAATCAATCTTCACCCAGCCATCACCGGTTTTCCCGGCACTCTCGACAAAGGTCAGCTCTCCGGATACAACCGAAACAATGAACAATACTGCCGCTGCAACAGCTCCAATCTGATTGATAAACTGGTAATTTTTCATAGGTCCTACTTGTTGGGCAAAGACAAACATGTTTGTCCTTAGAAAACATGTTGTCGTTTGGTAATTTGTAGGCTTGGCGGCGTCTCGCCATAGTTCCGCTTGCATCAATCTTGGCAAATCACCATTACAAGCTTGGAGAAAACGAAATGTATCATGACTGTCTAAAAGATTCATCATCAAGCTGAGATGATAAAAACCATAAGTATGTAATCCCTGAATCATTGCAGCGAGGAATTGCTGCTTTGTCCAATTTTGC
>JAWOEI010000023.1:0-11801 GCA_046482825.1 Kiritimatiellia bacterium | reverse complement strand
GACGGGCTTTAATTTGTTTCCGCAGCAATGTAGTAGCCGCTTTATAAGCGGCACAGCCAGACGTAAAGAATTAGCGTTGGTGCGCCGGGTCGGGGACCCGGCCTACAGTTGCGTAGTCGTCCGATCCGGGAAGAATTAGTGACGGGCTTTAATTTGTTTCCGCAGCAATGTAGTAGCCGCTTTATAAGCGGCACAGCCAGACGTAAAGAATTAGCGTTGGTGCGCCGGGTCGGGACCCGGCCTACAGTTGCGTAGTCGTCCGATCCGGGAAGATTTAGTGACGGGCTTTAATTTGTTTCCGCAGCAATGTAGTAGCCGCTTTATAAGCGGCACAACTAGACGGGAAGATGTCGCTTGCAAAGCGACTACTACACAGGAACATGTCGCTTGTTCGCCTTCTTTCATTCGGCGTGACATGCAAAGCGACTACTACAGGAATATGTGCACAACGCATGCGGTATTTGATTCGCGTTGATTCGCGTTATTCGTAGTTATTCAAATCACGGGAACCACACGGGAATTAGTGACCGGCTTTAATTTGTTTAGGAAAATCAATGTTTTTCACTGCTTTATCTGCGCGATGTTTGTAGATCCGGTTACAAACCGGACTTACACTGCTCAGCAACGGGTTGTCGTTGTTCTCTGAGAAATAGACACGCGGCTGAAAACTGTTTCAGAAGAAGTAATAAATGCTGCATTGTATCCGCGCATGTTTTCTGGATGCGGAGTGCATTTGTTCTTCTATGAAATAGTTTCCGCCCAGCACCAGTTGCAGATCAGGGCGGAGAAAATAGACCGTATTGGCGGAATAGCATTCGTACAAGCTGCGGTCACCAGGTTCCAGCCAGCGGGTTTGCAGATTGAGAAATGAGTAACCCGCGTTGAAGCGGCAATCCGGCGAATAATAATATGTGCCTTGTGCCCAACCTCCGGCTCCTTTGATTTTCCTGCCGTGGCTGCAGTTGATTCCTTTGGCCGCACCGCCGAGAAAATATGTGTCGATGTTCTCACCGCTGTATAGCGCACTGCCAGCGGTGAAACGTTCACACAGCGGTAGCCTTCCGTTTATCATTATTAAGCAGGTGTCATAAGTCCCGTCAGCTTCCGGAAGATCCCTGAAATTGCAACTTTCACGGCCGTACGATCCTGTCAATGCGATTCGTGCGGCTCTTTTCGTTAGCCAGGGGCGTTCCAGAATAACTGCACTCTGCAGAAGTGAGCGTTTAATTTCACTGTTTTCATTGGCATGCGCTTCATCGATATTATTGCTCTGATTTTTTACGGCGGCAACGCGTGCAGTCAACCGTGTGCGGTTTTCAAATTCTGTGATTTTGGTCAGACGTACTTGCGGGCGCCGGTTAACCGGATATACAGAAGCAAGCAGAGTTGGGCTGGATATGTACCAGGCATCATAATACTGACCGGCTAGCAGGGCCCATCTGTTTTTATTTTTTGCCTCGACGTATGCACACCGCAGTCTTGGGCGCGGTTTTGCCTGCGTCCCGTTACGGAAATCAAATTCCATTCTGCTGTTCACGTTCCAATCATCACATCTTTTGTTCCGCCGGACTTTTATTCCTATTTTGGATCCGCGGCCTGATATCAGAGAAGAATCCGTTGTGCCGTCGTTGAACAGGGTCTGCCGCTGCAGATCCAGGCGACCGAAGCCGTACAGCCGCAGAACCGGATTGCTTATGACGCCATCCGGCGACCATTTTAATCTGCCGCAGAAATCCTTATGCGGTGAGCTTAATGAAACCTGAGCCGACAGGGGCGTCACTACGCCGACCATATGCAGAAACACCAGAAAAATTATGTGTGCCGTGACACTGTGTGCAACAACAGGGAATATCACTTCTTTAATAAACTTTATGTATGTGCGTTATTGCCCGGACATTCCGGATGAATCCGGCCTTTAGAAATTTCATCCATGCTTAACCCGGAAGAGAGTATATCAGGTTACATTGAAATTCAGTATTGCTCCCGAATTTTTTACACCTTGTTCCTTCCGCTGTACTCAAGGGAATATGGCATAAATGGAGCTGTGGCGCTATTTCGTTATTTCACAATTTGATTGTGAAATTGAACAAAAGGACTGCCGGGAAGTGGCTAGCTCCACCACCGAAGGACAAAACCACGCAGATATTTTCGTGTTTTACTGACGGAGGAAGAATGGCTTTCTGTAGCCCGCGTTTCCCGGGCTTGGTTTTATTGTGCCCTGCGACGGTATTCGCCGGGAGTCTGGTTGCATTGCCGCCGGAAGACTGTGGTGAGATATTGCGCGTGACAGAAGCCTGTACGTTTCGCGATTTTGTCCAGAGCTAAATCTGTAGTGACGAGCAGACTGCGGACTTCATTGATTTGAACGCGTATAATTTCGTCATGCACGGAACGCCCGATCAGATTCTTGAAATGGGTGTCCAGGCTTGAGCGGGAGATGTTAATAGCCTGCGCGATTTGCGGTACACCTATGCCGGTGCATGCGTTTTTGCGTATAAATGTTAAAGCGCGGGCTACGATGCAGTCGCTGGTGGCCACCAGGTCGGTTGATGTACGTTCAACGACAGCCACGGGGTCGATTTGGATGTTAGTGATCTCAAGCGATTGACCCTTCATCAGACAGTCCAGCAGGGAGGCGGCTCGGTAGCCGGTTTCTTCTGTGCCCTGTATGATACTTGTGAGCGGAGGTGTGGCCAGTTCGCATATCAGTTTGTCGTTGTCCACGCCCATTACGGCTATGTCGTCCGGTACCCGCAGTCTGAAACGGCGGCAGGCTTCCAGTAAATGCCTTGCGCGCATGTCATTCGCCGCAAGAATCCCCGCAGGTTTCGGAAGAGTTTGCAGCCAGGCAAACAGCGATTTCTGCAGCTGCTCCCAACTGTGTGAAGGCCGGTATCGGCCGGTATAGACAGAACACATGTGTCCTTTTTCACGCAGGTATGTTGAGAAAGTCTCTTTTCTTTCGCGATTCCATGTGTCGATCGTACGGGTTGTCACACCGCAGTAGCCGAAACTCCGGAGACCGAGGCTTATCAGGTAGTCAGCCGCCAAGAGGGCGATCTTTCGGTTGTGGGTGCCCACGGTAGCAATCGTTCCGGACAGAGGATTGCGGGGGTCGATGTTGCCGATTCCCACGACGGGTATTTGAAGACCAGTCACCTTCTGTGGTATTCTGGGATCGTCCAGATCCGCTATCACGCCGTCGAAATGACCCCGGACGAAATCCGGTATTTTGGCTGAAGGATCATCCTCCAGAAAAACACTCCAGGAACCTGATTCCTTGACAAACCTGGTCACACCCTCAATAACCTTGCGGTCAAAACGTTTGTTCAGGCTTAAAACTAATGCGACGTGTCTGGCTTGTATGCCCATTCGGTTTTCCTGTCCGGGCGTGTGATCTTATTTGACCTCGTCCGACATGGTGGTGTTAGAAGATGATGTATTCCAGGTCTGCTGTTTTTTGATGCCGTCAGCTATCTGTTTTCTGAGTTGCTGTTCAGTCAATTTAAGGCTCATTGTAATTGTGTTGTTTTTTGAAGCCATCTTAAAGTTCTGTGCCAGCCGGGCGACTTCCGGATTCTGTGACGCCTGCATCATCATCATGGACTGAAAACCTTGAATCATGGAGCTCAGTTGCTGGGCGGTTTGCGCATCGGCTGCTGAGATTGCCGCGCCGAGAAGCACATCCGCTCTGTCTGCTGACATCTGATCGATGCTGAAAAAGACTGACTTCGCGCGCTTGAGCATCTGCAGCTGAGGCGCGGTTTTTGAAATGCCGTCAACATTGTATGCCGCAAATGACATAAAGCGGTTGTTTTTTTCGGGAATAATTTTTGCCAGAGGGCTTTTCGGTGAGAGCGCTTCACCTTTGCCTTCCACCAGGGAAAGAGCTTTTTTCAGCCGGGCAGGATCGTCAGAGGCCACCAGCAGTTCATTGTTGACAAAACTGCCGTAGTGCGCTTCTCCATTGTCTTCCCATCTGAGAATATTGCCGGAACCGAAAGGTTCACTGCTGAACCCCTCATTGCCACCCAGAATGGTTGTCAGTTTTTCCACATCGAAACGGCCGGTTACATAAAAGAGGCCGGTGTGTTCTCCTCCGTCGGAACTGACAAAATAAAGCGAGTCGAAGTCTTTTTTTATGTCAATTTCGCTGATGGCGGTGAATGAATCCAGTTTTCTCTGGGTGATTTCATCCGCTGATTCCGAAATCAGATTGCCGGTTTTGGAATTCATGAGCTGTTTGATGTCGATGTGCGCGAGCAACATAGTGTCTGCCGGAATGTACGAGGGTTTAACCTGTGCGTTTGAACTTGCGGCAATCAGGATTGCAGTCAGAAGAAGTGTAATTCTTTTCATAGTTTTTCTTTCGTAATTCCTCACAGAGGAGTTATTTCAGTTCTTTTATGCGGATGTTTCTATAAGATACGCGGTCGTTGTGATCCTGTAGAAGGATGTGGCCCTCTGTCTGTGAACCCCAGCCTTTATGTTTCTTATATTTGCTTTTGCTGAAAGCTGCGGTGAAATTATCTGAGTCGCGGTTGAATTCAAGAACCTTCCTGCCGTTCAGCCAGTGTTCGACATGCATTCCCCTGACCAGAAGTTTCACTTCGTTCCATTTGCCTGCTGGCTTGAGAAAATTTTCGGCGTTAGCAGGAAACATGTCATAAAGTGATGCGACTTTCCTGTTGCCGTTGCGCCCCCGTTCGGCATCGGGATGACCGGGGGCAAGAATCTGGTATTCCAGAGTTGTGCCGCCGAACCTATCCGGGTTGAAAAGATATTTAATTCCGCTGTTCGCTTTCGGCGTGAGCCTGAATTCAAGTTTAAGGATGAAGTCAGAGTATTTTTTTACGGTGATGATGTCACCACCTCCACCGCCTGCGTTTTTGGGAAGAACGGTAAGAATGCCGTTTTCTATTATCCATCCCTTTGCAGGAGGAGCCGGATTTGCGCGACTTCGCCAGTTGTCAAAAGTTCTGCCGTCAAAGAGCCGGACAAAACCTGCGCCATCTTCAGATTTTTCTGCGGGTGCTGTATCTTTGGCGAAGGATGTTGCCGCTATTGCTGCGGCTGTGGCAAGTATTATCAAATGCTTCATGGCTGTTTGTTTTTCTCCTGTTGTCCGATTCAACCGCAGAGACACGGAAGTAGAAAGATAAATCGGCGATCTGTGGTTTTATCCAGTAGTTTTACGGATAAACAATGTTCAGCAAAAAACAGGTTTCAAAGTAGTAGCAATTTAGCATTTTTGTAGCGAGTTTCGCAATTTAAATCTGCATGAAATCGCTGACCTCGTGCTGGCTTGCCACAGAAACCGGAATGGAGGAAAATTTGATTTCAGCCAATGCATTCATCACTGTCTCTCTGGCAAGTCGTGCAGTATTGCAGTCTTCACTCAGATGGGCCAGAACAATGCTTTTCAGGCGGCTGGAAGCTGCCTGCACAAGCAGCTCGGCGGCATCTTCGTTCGAGAGATGTCCGCTGCGTCCCGAAATGCGTTGAATAAGCGACCAGGGGCGTTGAGACTGGCGCAGCATTTCAACGTCATGGTTGCTTTCCAGAACAACCATATCGCAGTTTTGCAGTTTATTAACTGCCAGCGCTGTAATCTGGCCGATATCCGTAACGATTCCTATGCGGGAGCTTCCGTCGTCCAGCACAAAACCGACAGTATCGCTGGCGTCGTGGGGCACAGTGAACGGCTCTATCTGCAGGTCGCCTATTTCAAAAGGTGAAGATGAATCAAAAATATTAAATTCAATGTCAGCGAGTTTGCGATCATGCACTTCCATGGCAGCGGCGGTTTTTTCGTTAGCGTAGAGTTCGGCATCGAGTTTTCCGGCGAGAACCCGGGCTCCCCTGCAATGGTCTGAGTGGTCGTGTGTAAAAAGCACGGACTTGATTTTTTCCTTTGGAATTCTGGCGAGCCCGATACGTTTCAGCGACTCTCTGGCCGTTAGTCCCGCATCTATCAGCAGGGAAGTTCCTCCACCATTGATATAAATGCAGTTTCCTTTACTGCCGCTGGCTAATATACAGATTTCCATTTGTTTTCCAATGCTCTGACAGCTTTCTCCCAGTTCATTAAATCATTGATATCCGCGGTTTCGACCGGTGAGTGGTTGCCGCGCGTCGGTATAAGCAATGGTATAACGGTTGCGGTGCATCCCTGTCGGGGAAAGGCGCTGGCATCAGTGCCGCTGTAGTTATACGCTTCAAATTGGAGGGGGACGCCAGCTTTCATCATTATCTGCCTGATGCGGTCTCGGCGATGCGGGCTCAGGAGAACAGAGTTGTCACTCAGAGTAACAGCAGGGCCCTTTCCTATAAGGACATTCTGTTCTTCGGCTTCGTAGGTTGCATCCAGCACAATCACCAGCTCGGCCTTTACCTCTGCGGCCAGGACCATGGCGCCGAATCCGGTCATTTCCTCCGAACCGGCCGCTCCCAGTATTATATCACATCGTTTATTCCAGCCCGGTTTCAACTCTGCCAGACGGTTCAGCATCCAGCATCCGATACGGTTGTCGAGAAAAGGTGCATGAATGAGATTATCCTCAACAGAAAAATCTGTTTCATAGCAGATGCGGTCGCCTATGCTGAGATCCGCGTTTTCCGCTTCAGCGAGGGGCATTTCAAAAAAATATGACGTTTCCTTATCAGATATGGTTTTGTGTATTATGCCGGAAAATATCCCGTTACGACACTTGAGTTTTCCTTTTGCTGAATCTTCTTCGAAGCAGGGATGACCCAGCGGAACAATATGAATCTGAGCTGTATTTTTCTGTTTAAAGAAATTCCATGAGTGGCGGTCCGTTATGAAGCCGGGCGAGTCCATGTGGGCGCAGATCAACAGGCGTGGATGTTTTCCGTTGCGACAGGTCCGTTTTCCCGCCGACACAGCGTAGGTGCCATGTGTATTGACCGTCCAGCCTGCTTTCATCCAGCGTTTTTTCAATATATCAGCAATTTCTTTCTCATCACCCGGGGTACTGTGGGCCTCGCACAGCTTTTTCAGTAAATTCAGTGATTTCTTATTCATATTTTCATACTGTATCCGCTTAGTGGAAAGATCAGTCGGCTGTTGAGCGAAGATTTTTGTCCATTGTCATTCGGTAGTACTTCAGAAAACTTCGGATAATGTCATCCCGGGTAACCTCGCTGATCGGGTAGTTCTGCGGATCATCTCTGAACATACCGGCATATTTAATCATTTTCTGAGCACGGTTCAGGCGTACCTCGGCGCGAGGCAGTATGCCGCTCTGAACAAAATGTTTCATCACCTGAAAATTTATTTCATCATCATTTCCGTAACGGACATTCAGGGTTACGGAAGCCGGAGCACGGCGGACTGCCGTTTCCCGTCCGTGAGTTGCACGCAGCTCCTCCGCTATCTGTTTCAGTGCTGGAAGAGCAACAGCATCAAGAAATTCCTCAAACACAGCGTTTTCCTGCTGAGCTCTGGAAGCCTTTGCCTTACTGCTGATTATATCTTCTAATTCACTTTTCCAGTCAGCCATATTTCACCTCTTCAACGTTTCCTGATTCACAGCAGATCTTATCACGAAACAGCCTCAATCCGCAACAGGGATCAATCGGTGCCGGTGCCTGGAATTGCCGGAGCGTAACACAGAGAAGACTCCGCTCAGGCGGAGCCTTCTCTCAGGGGTCATCCTGCATCTGACATTCTGCTAAGATCTCATTGCATTGCCGCGGCGAGTTCTCTTGCGAAGTCACTGCAGGATGTTAATTTCGCACCATCCATCAGACGGGCGAAATCGTAGGTAACTGTTTTGTTGCCGATTACGGTGTCCATGGCCAGGATGATTTTGTCAGCGGCTTCTGACCATCCCATGTAACGTAGCATCATTTCTCCGGACAAAATCAGCGAGCCCGGGTTCACTTTGTCCTGCCCGGCGTATTTAGGCGCAGTTCCGTGGGTTGCCTCAAAAATGGCTGTACCCGTGACATAGTTGATGTTTCCTCCGGGGGCGATGCCTATGCCTCCGACACAGGCGGCCAGTGCGTCGGAAATATAGTCTCCGTTGAGATTGAGTGTGGCGATCACGTCGTATTCAGCCGGACGTGTCAGAAGCTGTTGCAGGAATGCATCTGCGATGCAGTCTTTGACAATAATCTCGCGACCTGTTTTCGGGTTTGTAAAAGTGCTCCAGGGGCCGCCATCGAGAGGTTTTGCGCCGAATTCTTCGCGGGCCAGTTCATAGCCCCAGTCGCGGAAGGCGCCCTCTGTGAATTTCATGATGTTTCCCTTGTGCACAAAACATACACTCTTGCGGTCGTTCTCGATAGTATATTTGATAGCGGCGCGACACAGGCGTTTCGTTCCCTCTTCGGAAACTGGTTTTATGCCTATGGAGGATGTTTCAGGAAAGCGGATTTTGCTGACACCCATTTCGTTCTGCAGGAAAGAGACTGTTTTTTCCGCTTCTTCGGTTCCGGCCATCCATTCAATGCCGGCGTATATATCCTCTGTGTTTTCACGGAATATAACCATGTCGGTCAGTTCCGGTTTTTTGACAGGAGAAGGAACTCCGGTGAACCAGCGCACCGGACGCAGACAGACGTAGAGATCGAGTTCCTGACGCAGCGAGACGTTCAAAGAGCGGATGCCGCCGCCTACAGGTGTTGTCAGCGGCCCTTTGACAGACACAAGATAATCTCTACATGCTTCAAGTGTTTCATCCGGTAGCCATGTCCCTTCACCGTAGATTCTGTTGGCTTTTTCTCCCGCGTAAACCTCCATCCATGCAATTTTCCGGCTGTCGCCGTAAGCGGCTTTAATGGCGGCGTTCCATGCAATCATCGCGGCTTTAGTGATGTCCGCACCGGTGCCGTCACCCTCGATAAAGGGGATAACAGGATGGTCAGGCACATCCAGTGTACCGTCGGCTTTCATTGTGATTTTCTCGCCGAAGTCAGGCGTTGTTATCTTGTCATATCCCATTTTCAATCTCCAGTTTGCTTCAAGAAGGCCACAGTATAGGAGAAACGTTGCTGTTTTGCAATTCCAAGCTTGCTAGACTTTGTATTCAGATTTGAAACTTCAGAACATCAGCATCCTATCAGTCTTAGCCAAGATTTCGTCCCGGCACGCCTAAAGTATTTGCTGTATTGCTTATAAGAAGTAACTCTACAGTTTCCTCCTAAACAAATTAAAGCCCGTCACTGATTCTCGCGTGGTTTCCGTGGTTTAAATAACTACGAATAACGCGAATCAGCGCGAATCAAATACCGCATGCCGTTGTGCACATCTTCCTGTAACAGTCGCTTTACATGTCACGCCGGATGAAAGAAGGCGAACAAGCGACATGTTCCCGTGTAGTAGTCGCTTTATAAGCGACATCTTTACGTCTGGTTGTGCCGCTTATAAAGCGGCTACTACATTGCTGCGGAAACAAATTAAAGCCCGTCACTAATTTTTCCTAATGGGGGAAATCCCTCTTCGGCTCTGCGTTGAAACAAATGCTCATGGCATAAGAAAAAAGGGTTCGTATTGTTTCTGCTCCAGTGCACGCAGATAGCGGCAGACTTCCCCTTCCATCACCTTTCTGAAATCGGTATGCGGCTCACCGCTGTGCAATGCGAAACGTCGTTTCATGGTCTGCTCATAAAGGGTGAAATACGGCTTGCGGGCACTAGCCGTTAAATAAGTTCCGCCATCTTCGGGATTAATTTCAAAATGCTCTTCGCGCAGAATCTTATGATTCACTATATTCAGAACAAGCAGGTCGGCAAAAGCCGGACGCAGCGGCTCCATGAGATCCAGCGCCAGTGTGGGACGTCCATCGCTGTCGACATGCAGAAATCCGAGTGCAGCATCCAGTCCGTGTGAACGGATTATGCCCTCCATTTCACCCAGCAGGATAGTATAAGTCCAGGAAAGCAGGGCATTAACCGGATCGCGCGGCGGTCGTCTGCTACGTCCGTTGAACGGCATCTCTGGGGGAAAAAATTCTGAAAGCCGGTCAAAATACCGTGCGGCTGCTATGCCTTCGATTCCCATCAGCTCATCATGGCTCTGAGCATTGCCCGCACGCTGGGCATAGTGCTTGAGTTCACCGCACAAACAGGTGTGAGCCGTTTCATTGCTGATAGAGCGGTTGGCAGCCAGCCGTTGCAGTACCCGGCGGCAGTTGCGTATTTTGGAATAAACCAGACGACACGCTATTGCAAGTCGGTGTTCATTCGACTGCGCCAACTCATACTGATGCAGACGCCGCAGCGCATTGAGATTACGTTCCGGCATAACCGCACCGCGCCAGCGTCCGCGGGAACTGACAAAAAAACAGGGGATGCCGCTATCCATCAGTTTAATCAGCACGGGTATCGTTATACTTGGACGACCGATAACAACCACCCGGTCGAGATCGTGCAGCGGCACTGTACGTTTTTCGTGTTTCGGGCGCGGCCCGTCGGTTATACGCCTGACAACTTCCAGCCGACGCGAATCAAGATGCACACTCAGATCATCTCTTGTGAGAATCAGAGAAGCCATAAACAGATCCTTTCACATGATATACGCCAGTACAGTTTCAGGGCGAACCAGTGTTCCGGCACTGAGCGCCTCTTTAATGCAGGAGGCGCAGATGCGATAGGCCACGATCGCATCCTCGGTTCTGTCGATTATTTGATTCAGTTCACTCCAGAACTGAGAAAATGTCTGTTCTTCGAGGTCACACTCAAAAACACTTTTTTCCACTCGCACCCCGTAATCGAGACAGGTTTTTGCAACACGACTCAAGCGTTTCGGGTTTGAGATATCATAGGCCACCAGCCAAAGCATATGTTCAAACTCCTTTTCAGCGGGGTTGTACCCGACTTGTGTAATACCGATCTTGTAGCGATTGTAGTCATCTATGCTTTCATTGGTCATCGCACTGGTCCAGCCGGTTGCGCTCTATTTCCTGACAGTACTGCGTAAAGATATCCCACAGCAACTCTCGATCGGCAGCCGTGACACGATCCTGAGTTCCGCGCCCGGTGCGTTTGAGATATTGATAGGCCCAGGAGTGTACTGTTGAAACCTTAATGATCGAACGCTCACGCTCCGAGGACAAAAACTTCCTGATATACTTGACGATATTTTTATTATAGGAAAAAATCTGCACCTTGGCACCGCGAAGCATATCCCCGAAAGAGGCCGCCACATGCCTGGCGCGATATACGGCCACGGTGGTTTTGCCGCTGCCGGCAACGCCCTTGATCTGAATCGGGGCATCGCAGGGCAGTGTCAGCACGCGGTTCTGTTCTCCAGTCAACACCAGTTTCATTGCATCTCCTTTATTGAGCAAAGTTTCTATCTCTCCAAAAGTTGATGCCATAATAACTCAAACAAACCGGTTTGGGTTGAACTTGGATATCCGCGGATATCAACAGTGCGGGAATGAGGTAATGCAAGAGTTCGCGCATGGAAACCTTGTAGAGCGTGCCTTTCCCGCGCAGCGGGAGGGCGCAGACAAAGCAACTGCCTTACAGGCGCCTCCGTTTTGAATCGCCTTCATGCCACGGCGTAGTCTGCAAAGCAGACGAAGACGGGTCGGCTAATTGGTCATTCTGAACTTGCGGCACACTGCCGCAAGAACGCGGCTGAGTGGTGCGGTCTTAATCGCCTTTCGGCTAATTGGTCGTTCTGAACCGAAAGCGTCCCAACTGACGGACCTACCAGAATATGCGTCTTAATCGCCTTTCGGCTAATTGGTCGTTCTGAACCGAAGCAGCGAAGGGAGTGATTTCCCGCCCTGGGAGTATGTCTTAATCGCCTTTCGGCTAATTGGTCG
>JAWOEI010000022.1:0-11156 GCA_046482825.1 Kiritimatiellia bacterium | reverse complement strand
AAGGTGACCGGTAAGTGATGAACGCACAGCGATATCAGCGGTCTCGGAGTCGCGGATTTCACCTATCAGGATGACGTCGGGGTCATGTCGCAGTATCGACCGCAGAACTGATGCAAAGTTGAGGCCGATTCTGCTGTGGACCTGTACTTGGCTGATGCCGCTCATCTGATATTCAACCGGATCCTCAACCGTGATGATTTTTGTGCCTGTCTGGTTGAGACGGGCCAGTAAAGCGTAAAGAGTGGTCGTCTTGCCGGAACCGGTAGGGCCTGTCATCAGTACAACACCGTGGGGAAGGTCTGTCAGCTTTGCGATTTTCGGCAGCTGGTAGGGAGAGAGTCCAAGGTGATCGAGGTCAACTTTGACTGTGCCGCGGTTGAGGATACGCAGGCAGCAGGTTTCTCCCCAGCCAGTGGGAAGTACGGAAACACGCAGGTCGAAGTCGTTGGATCCACATTTAACATTGATTCGTCCGTCGTGCGGTTTGCGATGTTCGGCAATGTCCATATTCGCCATGATTTTGACCGCTGAACTGACAGCATTGCGCAGTTTTTCCACGCCTTTGGGCAGCGGGATCTTTTGAAGAATACCGTCGATGCGGTAACGCAGACGCAGAGTGTTTTCGTAGGGTTCAATGTGTATATCGGTACAGTCCATGCGGATTGCTTCCGCAATGATCAGGTTGATGAAGCGCACCATGCCTGTTTCATGAGTGACGGCGCCTATGTCGGACTGCTCTTCCTTGTCATCAAGCAGTTCCATAGCTTCGGCTTCCGCGATCAGGTCATCGATTGTCTCTGCGCCGAGTCCGTAGAAATGTGTAAGCGACATGGATATTTCGCTTGCAGGGCAGAGAACGAATTCGATCCCCGCATCCAGAATCATACTCAGCCCGTCAACTGTCGTAAGCGAAGGTACCTTGCTGCTTGCCAGTAAAAGTATTCCCTCGTTGAGAGAAATGGGCACAATACGGTGACGCAGGGCGACTTTGGGGGTGACTTTGGCAATAGCCTCATCTTCAATCCTGAAATCGCCTATTTTGTGATACGGGATATTGCTTACTTCGGAGAACGTTTTCAGCAGATCGTCTTCGTTGACAATAGACTCATCCATCAACAGGGAATCCATTCCTTTCATGGTGAGCTGAGCGCGGCCCTGAAGGTCGGTGAGTTTGTCAAAAGTCAGAAGCCCCTTCTCAATGAGCCTCTGGCAGACTTCGGCTATCAGTTCTTCCGTGTAATATTGAATCTGTGTTTCCTGTTTCATAAAATTGATCATGGCGGGGGTTACGGCCCCGCCCTACAAAGCTGTAGCCGGGATCCATAAGCCCTGTTGCTGTACTTGGTTGGGTTTAAAAACCAGGTCATTTTTTCTTCGCCTGGACCTTTGGTTTAGCTGCCGGTGGAGTTGTGGTTCCTTGGGCTTCTTCCGGTGTAAGTTCAACGGTCTGACCGATTTTCAGTTTTCTGGTTGAACCGTCGTCCATACGCAGTGATGCGGTTTTCAGGTCGGCACTCAGAATATCAACACCGTGCACTTTGTTGCCTTCGTCATAAAAAATTGTGGTTTTGTTGGCTGAGTCGTAGAACATGGCGGCCTGGGTGCCGTCAGGACGTTTGATGAATCCCATGTAGGTCAGCTTCGGAGTGATGAGCGGTTTTCCGCCCGGTCCCAGTTTCTGACCGGGAACTTTGTTTTTTTTGCGCAGATGGGCGAATGGATCTTTTTTCTTTTTCTTCTTCTTTTGCTTGTCATTGCCTTCGGCAATCCCGGCAGCGGTTTCTTTAGCTTTTTTCAGAGCTTTAATAAAAGCGGTTCTTTCGGATGCATTGGTGAAAATTGCCTCTATTGTGGGCCGGAAAGGATCAATCGGAATAGTAAGTGATGTGTTTGCCGTCTGATTTGATACAAAATCCAGAAGTGTTATTTTCCATCCCGGACTCAGCGGCGGTGTTTTTTTTGTTCCTATTCCCACTGGTTCAGGCGGAGTCTGTATTTTGAATCCGCAGTAAAGACTTATTCCCCCGGCGGCAAGCAGCATTATAAAGCAGAATGCCTTAGCATTCAGACGCATAATAAATTTCCATAAAGCTGTCATTGTTATATCCTGAATTCAGGGTTCAATGCTAAAATGCATGTATTTATTCAAATTCTGCAAAACATCAACTTTCTGAAACGCACATTGTTTTTTTTCAAAGGCGTGACGGCTGAAAACAAACGTTTAGTTGAAAATCAGATTTGCTCATATTATCTTCGTTCATCTGAGGACAAAAGCATTTTAAGTTCATTCAAACAGCAGTGCGGACAGAATGGATTTGACCCGCAGCCTGGAATCGAATGTCGGTCCGGATTCCACACGGATGTTGCGATATACATAGACCTGATTTTCTTCAAAAATGGATTGAAAGCCGGTATAAAGGTTGGCAAAGGCGATGTCACATTCCATGCGTACCGGATATTCGGTGAATACGATGTTTCCGTGTTTGTCCTTATGTTCAACAGGCGGTAGGGGATATATTTCAACCAGCCGCTGTATCTGTCTGTCCAGATTCAGATCAGCCAGTTTTTCAACAGCCTTAAGTTGCAGCATACGTACACGGATTGCCTCTCCGCTGGTTAGAGCTTCGTCCAGACCCAGCTCTTCAGGCATGAGGGGGATATCCAGCTCTTCAGATTTGGCTTTCAGACGCTCACGTATTTTATAGAGTTCCACTTTGTAATCAATGCGGTTGACTCCGAGGTCCTGCACCACTTGCTGATTCTCAAAGGAGGACAATCTTGCGGAAATGCGTGCCCATTCATTGGAAAGTCTTTCCAGATTATGCTGCTCATGCTGCGCTACCTGCTGCATGCCGTTGATCGAGTATGCGGCATATTTGCTGCGTTCAAGCCTTTTTCTGACTAACTGGTTTTTTTCCGCTATATGTCGCTGCGGAATTACAACAAATCGTATGGTGCAGAAAAATCCGGCGGCTATCATCAGAAGTATGAAGACAACCTGAGCGCGTTCCGTTTTCAAAAAATCAAGATTCAGTCTGTTCATTGTCTTTGTACCTCAATTTCTATGACAAAACGGCGGAAATCGGGGATATTCTCATCTTCAAGTTCCGGTACGCCCGCAGGCGCCAGAACCTGATCATCACTGCGGAGATCCACCCTTGCAATCTCAGGCGATGTTGTCAGCCGCTGAATCATTTCCCTGACTGTTTTCAGACTCGGGTCGGGTGTGTATCCTTCGACAATAAAAACACTGTCAATATGCTCAACCATCTCTTTTCGTTCCGCGGGCTTGTCATTTTTTTCGGACGCAGCTGCAGATCTGGTTTTGCGCATGGTTCTGAACAGAGAGAAAGGATTGCGTGGAGCATCGGAGTTTTCAGGAAGCTTTTCAGGTTCAGTCTGTTCTTCTGGGTTGTAAATCTTTTCGTCGCAGAACAGAGTTATCCAGTCGTCCGGATCAACAGAAGAGCAGACCAGCGAGAGAACTTCGCGAGCGACAGGACCGTTCATTAAAAGACGTGCCAGCGACACAGAATTGGTCAGCAGCTGTGTCTCCAGAGTCTTCAGGTGTTCGATTCGTTTGTCTATGGTTTCACGTTGTCTGAGTCTGATCTGCTCTTCAGAGAGCATTCTGCCGTCACGCCTGAGCATATAAACTCCTGTGACGCTGTAAACCCCCATGGCAATAAACATCAGGAGGGCAGTTGCAATCCACCACGGTTTTCTGGCTTTGAAAATCACCTCGTTCTTCAGGTCTTCAGGCAGAAGGGATAGACGGGAAATCGCGTTTTTTGTTGCGCTGAGTGCCAGACCGTAGGCAATATCATATAGCCCGACATATTTTTTGTAGGAATCGGGAATGTTAGGAAGTTCGCTGGAGTCAAGCACTTGTATAGCCAGTTTTGACGATAAATATTGCTTGAAACCTTTTAACCGGGCACCTCCCCCTGAAAAGACAATGCGTGGAATACGGGCCAGCTTCTGTTCCGGAAACTGGCTGCGGTAAACTCCGAGGCATGCGTTTAACTGGGCCAGCCAGCGGTCTGTCGCCTTACGCAGCGATTCATAACAGGCATCGGTTTGCCGTAAACCGCAATCCGCCTGTTTTCTGACTTCAGCCTGCGATTTTGGCATGCCGGTTTCGGCGGCGACAGCGTCGGTAAAAATTCTGCCGCCGACTGATATTGTGCGGGCAAAAAGAAGACCGGCTTTTGTTCCTATCGCGATATCTGTCTGTTTGTCGCCTATATTGACGAAACACCATGGTTCTGCGTGTTCAGGTGTGAATGATTCAAGCGCGTTATAAAGCGCCACCGGTGTTGGTGTGAGATCAGCCGGGCGCACATGCATCCGGGTTGTTTCGCGGACGGCTTTTTCGATTTCTGCCGGGCGGGCCATGGCCATCAGATAGCGCCGCATTCCCGGTTCGTTGTCCAGCTCAAAATCAATGACATCATGCTCCATTTCATCGCCGGCCATTTCGTTGAACTGGGCGATATCCATTTCCGCAATCTGTTCAGCTGTACGCGGGTCGTTGTAAGTTATCTTTCCACTCTGGAATACAGTGCGGGTGCCGTGCAGACCCATTTGACAGAATGCTTTTGCAAGGCCCTTTTTGCTGATCCACTGTTCTGCCAGTTCATTGGGGTTTTCTGTATCCAGCGGCATGGCAAAAGATTCCGCGCGAGTGACAACGGGTTTGCTGCCTCTCATTTGCAGCCATAGAGCCTGCAGTGTATGCGATCCCGCGTCAAGGGCGATAATCTGTTTTGTTCTGGCCATAATTAATAGTCAACGTTGGTGAAATTGTTGAAGTGTTGAAGAACTCAGTTCATTTCCGCAGCGGCGTTCGGTGCCGGTGCGGCCGGAGCTTCAACCTGTGCGGTTTCGGCAGACTGTTTTTTGATTGCGTTCGGCACTGCGGCATCCGTTGGCACGGAAAGTCCGTAACGATCCCGCTCATTCAGAGGAATCAATTCCTCGCCCATGTCGCTGATCAGGGTGGCTGTCACAAAAATCAGCATGTTGTTTGTTTCTTTGTCATCGGTGTCTACCCGGAAAAGCCGTCCGATGAGGGGAAGATCGCTCAGCCATGGTGTGCCGTTGCGGGTTTCGCTGTCGGATGTGTCGGCCATGCCGCCCAGAACTACGGTTTCGCCGCTACGCACAACCGCTTCGGTTTCGATGTACTGACGGGCGATAATAGGAATTTCAATTGCGGGTTCGTCTTCAGGGTTCTCGGCACTGTCGAGTGAACTCAATCTGTATTTTTTCCACTCTTCTATATTGCTGATTTCCGGGCGCAACACCAGGTTAATGGTTGAAAGGTCAGCACCGACACTCGGGGTGACAGTCAGAGAGTATCCGACCTCGACAACCGTGGGGCGGTCATAGTCATAGGTCACGTTGTCACGCGATTCACTGTTGTTATATCCGCCTCCGCTTGTCATAATATTGGTGTCGACCTCTTCAAAATAGGATACGTCGCGGCCGAAACGGAAGGTGGCTTCCCGATTGTTGAGAGTGGTTACCCGTGGAACAACGACGGTGCGGCTTGTGCCAGTTTCCTCCAGAGCATGAAGTGTGGCCTGCAGTCCGGTGTTCCCGAGCAGTGTCTGGTAAACGCCGTCCGTACCGGTGGAGCCGACCATGCCTTTGAAATAATCGGTGCTGTAGGCGGAGGGGGAAAGTGCCTGGATCTGTTCGTCGATAGCCAGTACTTCATCGGCTGACTCGGCTTCAGCCTGTAATGTCCGAAGCGCTGAAATTGTTTCTCCGTTGACCCCTGATGATCCGTCATGCGGATGTTCGAAGAGCCATTCGATACCCAGTTCACGAAGATCGCTTACTTTGGTGGTGATGAAACGTGCTTCAATCAGGACTTGCAGAGGACGTACATCCAAGGCATCGATAAGCTCTTCAACCAGTTCCAGGTTTTCACGCGTGTTTTTTACGAGCAGAGAGTGAACTTTGTCGTTAAAAAGAAAGTCGGCACCTTCAGGCTGGGGTACAAATCGTTTTATGGACTCAAGAATGCTTATTTTTTTGTCTGTGCTGCCACTGTTTGTATCATCATCTTTGATGCCGCTGTTGCGTCTACGCTCTTCCGGTCCTTTGAAAAGAGATTTTCCGGCGGCAGTTTTTCCCAGTTCGGAACCGACCATGCCTTTGCGCAGTTTATAGATGCGGGTGAGCATGGGAACACCGGCACCGCTTTGCTCTTCCGCTTTCTGTGTTACCCAGATGAGATTTGAGCCTACGGAGAAAGTGACATTGAGATTGCGGCCTATGTATTCCAGAATTTCAATCAGAGGTGTTTCTTCAGCATGTATGGTCAGCATCTGTTCAGTTATTCCGCTGTCTGCAACCATATTGATGTTCTGTGACTGTCCTATCTGAGCGATGATTGCGTTTATGTCGGCATCGACAAGATGTACGCTGACGGGGGACATCAGCACTTTCTGCATGGTTGTTGGAGTTGAGCGAAGGGATGTGTTTTCTCCTATCACATGTTTTTTCATGCGGTAGTTATCCGGAGGAATTCCGAAACGCCGGGCATCTGCTGCATCCAGGTCTTCGGCATTCCGCAGACGAGCGACAATCTCCTTCGCTCTGTCTTCCGCCAGCTGCGTTGAAATACGCTGTTGTAACTCCATCAGCCCCTGTGCTTCAGGATTTTTGCGGGATATGTCTATACATGCTGTGATGGCTTCACGCATACGTCCCTGTTCGTACAGCGACTCGGCTGCCATTACGGCCGGATCTTTGACAGGGGGCGCTTCCGGTGAAGTTTCCGGTGCCTTTGTCGAGGTGCAGCCAGCCAGCCAGGCGGCGGCGCATAGCGTCAGAATATGTCTGGTTGTAATGTTCATATCCAGTTCCTGTTTTTTGATTCTTGCAACCACTCAGTGGCAGCAAATAGGAGTGTAAAATTTAAGAAATGTGAAAACTGCTTCAATTGCGTGAGTCTCCCGGGTGTATTGTTCCCTCCCACCAGGTGGGACCTACGAAGACATTCCCGGCATAGGCGACATTGATGGTTATGTAATCGCGTTTGACCTGAGTGCTTTTCGTTCCCCCGGCGGTGTTCTGATAACTCAATACCCGCTGATCCTTGAAATGATGGAAACATCTTACTATGGGTACGCGTGAAGCGCTGTACGGCATCTGCTCGTCGTTGACGATGTTCGCCTGATCCCCGTAACGTAGCTGTACATGCTTGAAATCGGACATAGTTGAAATCTGTACCGTTGCCGGCAGCTGTTCTCCATTGTACCATCCCTGACTGGCTGGCGCCGCTGAAAATTCATAAAAATAGCTGCACGCCTCAATAGCCTTATTACGAAGATTGCTGCCGTTTTTCTCATTGTCCCAGTAATTTGACTTATCAGCGGAGTTGTCCGAATCGTTTATAAGCCGGATAAGTTCTTTCGGCCTCGGCCGGTCATATCCCTTGTTGATATCCGCGGTGCAAACATACATGGATCGGTCATCCACATATTCCGGATAGAGGTTTGAGATCCAGTTCGGTGTCTCGTTGTCGTGTTCGGCCCGATATATGGTCAAAGCCACACCGAACTGACGCAGATTCGACTTGCAGTTGGTCTGCCTTGCATTTTTGTAGCTGGACTGTATTGAGACAACCAGAGCTGAACTGAGAATTCCTATGATAACTATTACAATCAGAAGTTCAAGAAGTGTAAATCCGGAGGGGGAACTTTTTTCTTTTTGGCATGAACTCTGCAGTTGGAAAGTCCGGGGAGAACAGTTATCCTGCTCAGTGGATTCAAAAGTACTTTTATGTTTTCCACCCATACTCTATTGTATAGCAGAAATCATGCCCGCTTGTAAATATTTGATAACGAGTCTTTTGATGGCTAAAACGCCTGTTCAGATGCATGCCTGCATACTTTTGTATGCGATGCGGCTGTTGACAGATGTTTCCTGTTGTATTGTGATGAACGCATTTCAAGGAGTCATTTGATTTATGATTAGTGATCAATTGCGCGGACATCCGCTTTTCGTCAAAGTGGTTGTACTGCTTATTTTAATTACGACGGGTTTATGTGATCTCCGGGCTGCTCCAGCGGATGATTCAGCTTCAGCCTGGCGTATTGAAAGTGCACCCTGCCGGATTTCATTTCGCCGGGGAGAAAAAAGTTTTATCCTTACCGAGCTGCCTTTTTCTGTTTCCAACAGATGTGTTTCAACGGTCAGCGCATGGAACGGAAAAAACAAATTGAAATGCGGTATAATTTTTAATGACGGGGAAAATATCAAAGTGCTGGTGGATGCGTCCTCTGCGGTTGAGAATGACGAAGTGAATTTGTATCTGATACCCGGCGATAAACCAGCTGTGCCGTCTGAGAGTCTGTTGAAAGAGCCTGAACCCCTGCATGGAAAAGTTGGGCGTACTGCCGGCATGGACTATCCCCGTACCAGAAGCGAAGCTGATTCTCTGATTACCCGCTTTGACAGCGTTAGAAAAACATTTTCCGTACCAGAATTTGATCAGCTGGGATCCACATTTGAGGACTGGTTCAAGGGAAATTGGCGCCGTAAAAATCATCTGGTTGATCTTCAGAGCTGGATTTTCGTGCCTGAAGACAATAAATATATTTTCGGCGTGTCAGGCTCTTCTCCAGCATGGCTTGATGTTGACGGCACTCAGCTGGCCGAACATCCTGCATACCTGCCTCCTGATGAGTGGACGGCCGGAGATCCCGTGCAACTTGAAACCGGCCTGCATTGTATTCAGCTGCGGACGGTATGCCGTAAGAAAATCGATACCGGTCTTGCATGGAAACGCGAAGGAGAGGATGGATCTGCCGACGATGTTGTTATGATTACCGGAGTGGATTTGACCAGGGGCCGTATGGAGTGGTCATGTCGCAGTGTGCATCCGTTTTTTACCTGGACGACGGGTCAGACTTACCGCTTTTCTGGTATAGATTCTGTGTTTGTGCCCTGTAGTTTAAAAAACCGCTCCGTCTGCTGGTCCGGCAGATATGATCTTGAATGGAATGTGGCAGGAGTGTCGTCAGGGCAGGGCGGCAAGGTGGAAACAACGCTTGCTTCAGCGGATCTTCCTGCGGAAGTCCGGCTGACTGTAACGGCTACAAAAGATGGCGAAAGCGAAACTTATACGGAGATCCTGGATTATAACGGACCCTTGTGGAGTGAGTATGATATCACTTCGCGTATAAGCGGTCTGAACGCGGCCTGTTACGGTAAAGATAAAATCCACCCGGTTGTTCGAATCAGAACTTCAGCCGCCGACGGGCTTGTCTATACGCTGGATTCCACCATAGAGCTGCTTTCAGGCAAACGCCTGGAAAAAAGTGAGAAAAAAAAGACACATCACGGCTGGGCACGCAGTTATCTCAGTGAACTGACCGCCGGTGCAGTAAAAACAATCTCATGGTCTGTGAAACACTGCGGCTGTGAACTGACTTCCGGCCGGGTTCTGTTTCAACGCGATCCATTTGAAATTGTGCCGGACAAGGTATCAGGAGATCTGTTCAAGTATGGCAACGATTTTATGGTTATGGTTGTTTCCGGACGTTCCGCTGAAAGAGAAGTGACCACATTTTCACCGGACAGTGGCAATGGTGTTATGTTTCTGGACGGCTTTGTTTTCGAGAACAGGAAACGGTCCGTAGTCAATCCGGATACAATGAAGCCTGATGCGGACTGGATACGGCTGAGTGTCAGTGATCTGGAAGAAAATCCTTTACGTTCCGGCACAGCAGCACTTCAGAGTTTTACAAAGATCAGTGAGGCTCTCAACTCTGATACGGTGATTTATGCTCCCTCTTTGGACTGTATTGCAAGTGAAGGAGGAACTGACGGTTTTGAACGGCGTCTGGCCGCTATGTGCGGGCTGCTGACTCACAGCAGAGAGAACTCACCTCGTGTGATTCTTGTTGTTCCGCCGCCATTTGAAAAATTTCCCGGTGCCGGTGAACTGTCCGATGCCTCCTCTGCAGCGTCTCCGGTTGATGCCAGGCAGGTTGCGGAGATTATCCTGCGTGTGGCCGACGTTTACGGTGTGGAGACGGTTGACCTTTACACAGCTTTTGAAATTACCGAAAAAAGCGCGGATGAAGACCTCAACCTCTTAGACGGCTATGATCTGACAGCCGCCGGACGTGAACTCGCTCGCAGCATTATCAAGCGCAAGATGTAAGGGAACGGACATAACGGACATATAGGACAGAACCGAGTTGCTTCGCAGTGCTGGCTTTGTATAGAGTGTTGTAGGTTTTTCCGTTCTGTCTGTTCTGTCCGTTCATGTCCGTTTCGTCTGTTAAGTCTGTTCTTTATCCCCGTTTGTTGCGGGTTCTTGCTTTGTAAAGTCGTTCTGCAAAACCACCGTCTTTTTCAAAATCCTGGGCTTGTCGGTTGAGAAGTCGTTCTGTAAGCCAGTGAGCTTGGGCGGCGAGAATTGATCCAAGATTGGCTGCGTGTTCTTCGCGTGGCTCCTTTGTCTTTGGTTTATTTACCCATTTTGCAGCTTCTTCAACCGTTTTGGGGTGTAGTTCCCGGGCTTCTTCAAAGGTTGGTTCGCCTTCTTTCCATTGTCTGAACCCTTTCCTTTTTAGATGCTTATTATAGTCTTTATGTAGTTCTGCAATGCTGGAACGAGCTACATTGGTAAGATTAAGTTCCAGTTTCTTGCTGGTTGCACTGTCTTCACTACCTTCTGCTATGTTTTGATAGCCGCTTCGGGCTGCCTGTACCATCTGGTCATAGTGCCGGTCTTTAATTGGTACATATCTCTCACAGAACCTGCATGTAAAATCATAGCAGAGTTCAGCCACCTGATATGCCTTTAGCTTGCGGAATCCGCTGTGTTTTCCGAAGATCCGTCCAGATGCCCCAGAGTTCATTGCTGACCCACATGCCCCAGTTCCGTTTTGTCTGTTCTGTCCGTTCATGTCCGTTGTCCGTTTAATACAGATAGTTTACCGCATGCTTTCCTTTTTTACCAATGGTTAAAAATTTTTTTTGTAAAAACTTGAACGTATAAAGAAATGTCGCCCACAGGCGGATACCCGGTTTCAGCAAAATCCATGAACTGATAGACGTAATTGGGACTGCCCGCCTTGATCCCTGCGCCCAGGGCGGATTTCCCCATGCCGCCAAAGGGCTGG
>JAWOEI010000006.1:0-6076 GCA_046482825.1 Kiritimatiellia bacterium | reverse complement strand
CGTGGGTCATTTGTTATCCTTTCTTTTTGATTTTTACTTTTAATTAGGATAACTTTGATCCACACTTTTTTCAAGTCCGGGCGACACCCCCTAGGGGGTGTAACCTTATTCCCCGCCTACAAAGCCCTTCGGTCTTTGCAGGTACCCGGGGAACCGGTGTTTCATTTAGAAACAAATTTCAGTAGAAATTTGAATTTACAGAAAACAATTTACACTATCCCCACGGATTTCCATTGCCAATACCGGTACGTTTAGTTATTATAACTATTTTAGCATTTTCTGAGCCTTAATTATGTTAAGGACTGATCTGATAAGTAATGGAGATATACTGATGAGCAAAGATGCAAAGAGAGCTACGAGTGACCCTTTGGCCGGGGTGACGCCGGATAAGCGTAAAAGTGCTTTTAAGAAAAGCCCTGATCCCTGGATTGAAATCGGCAGGCTTGAGTACGGGGAGGATCGTACTATGGTCTCTACGGTTGAACGTGTTATTCTGGATGCCGATGCATCACAGTATCCGGGGTTTGAAAAGCGTCTGCTGAAAACCGCAACCGCCGATTCCTGTACGGAGTGTTCGTACGGGTTTATCTGCCGTCTTCTAGCTCTGATTGCTTCAGATGTCAGCGTGGATGCACTGAAAGGCAGACTTGCCAGCAGTAGCGAGCCGGTAGCTCACATGACCCGCATGGTTATCCAGGGTGTCGGTAGTGCCAGGGCTCTGGCAGCTCTGAAAGAGGCGTTGCCTGAAATGAAGGGCCGCGAGGCTGAGGGTGTTGCAGGCGCAATCAGACTTTTAAGTTAAAGGAAAAATAATGAAAACAACACGTAGAGATTTTATCAAAAAAGCCGGTATTGCCACCGGGGCTGCCGCTTCCTTCCCAACTATTATTCCCTCCGGTGTGCTCGGTGCCGAAGCCCCCAGTAAGGTGCTGAACGTAGCCTGTGTAGGTGTGGGCGGTATGGGATCATCGCATATCAGCCAGATGAAGAAACGAAAAAGCGTGCGCATTGTGGCGGTAGCTGATGTTGATGCTGTGTTTGCACAGAATGCCGCCAATACAATCAACAGGCAGTATGGCAACAAAGATTGCAGAATGTACGGCGATTTCCGTGAAGTTACCCGCGCTGATGATATCGATCTGATTACTGTTGCGACACCGGATCACTGGCATGCTCTGACGGCTCTGGATGCCATTCGTCATGGTAAGGATGTGTACTGCGAAAAGCCGATGACATTCACAATTCGCGAAGGACAGGTGCTGGTGAGAGAGTTGCGCAGACACAATCGTGTCGGCCAGCTGGGAACCCAGCAGCGTTCATCTGAAAAGTTTCATTACGCTGCGGAACTTATACGCAATGGGCGCCTCGGTAAAATCGAACATATTGATGTTCTGATTCCTGCCAATAATATGTATGTCGGTGCCGAATGGAAACCTGAACCGGTGCCCAAAGGGCTGGATTACGATTTCTGGCTGGGTCCCGCACCTTATGCTCCGTACACTTCGCAGCGTACTCATTATCAGTTCCGTTATATTCTGGATACCGCTGGCGGCCAGACAACTAACTGGGGTGCTCACTACCTCGATATCGCCCAGTGGGCGTTGGGTATGGATGAAAGCGGACCGGTTGAGGTGGATGGACACGGTGTGTTTCCGTCAAGCGGACTCTTCACCGCACCGATACGAGTTGATGTGCGCTATAAGTACGATAACGGGGTGACTATGCGCATGCGTACCCGTACGGATGGAGTTTATGACGGAAATATAATTTTCCACGGAACTACCGGAACCCTTAATGTTTCACGCAGTAAACTGAAATCAGATCCCGCATCCATTCTCAAAGAGAAGATCGGTGATGATGAGACAAAACTCTACTACAGTCGCGATCATTTCGAGAACTGGATTGATTGCTGTAAAACCCGCAAACGTCCGGTTTCGGATCTGGCGATAGGTCATAAGACAACAAATCTCTGCAATATCGGCAATATCGTCATGCAGCTGCAGCGCAAGCTGAAATGGGATCCGGTAAAAGAAGTATTTGATAATGACCCTATGGCCAATCGCATGCTGGAACGTGCTATGCGCGGTCCCTGGTCTCTGGCCTGAAAAGCAAGGGCATAGAGCATGGCCTTGTGTGCTGTGTTTTCGGTATGTCAGGGATCGGAAGGTGTAGTAGCCGCTCTATGAGCGGCTGTTTGAAAATTACAAGCCTTTCAACGAACATGTTGTCAGTGGAGATATGGTGAAATACAGTAATACAACAAGACGTGACTTTATCAAAAAATCAGCGGCGGCAACTTCACTCTTTTCCATAGTGCCCCGGCATGTTATCGGAGGCTCAGGGTTTGTTCCGCCCAGCGAGAAGGTGAATGTCGCGGTTATAGGTACAGGCGGCATGGGGATGCGGAATGTCAGGAGCCTGATGAATGAACCCGAGGCTCAGGTTGTTGCCATATGTGATGTGGCGGAGCGCACTGACCTTCGCAAATATTGGTATAAATGCTATGCTGGACGCAAACCGACCAAGGATCTGATAGAGAAACACTACTCTGAAATTACTCCCGGTTATAAGTGTCCTGACTATGAAGATTTCCGCGTAATGCTTGAAAAAGAGAAGGGTGTTGATGCTGTTCTGTGTGCTACACCTGACCACTGGCATGCTTCTGTGGTGATTCCGGCTATGAAGATGGGTAAACATGTCTATTGTGAAAAACCGCTGGCGCATAATATCTGGGAGGTTCGCCAGATGGCCAGGGTGGCTGAAGAGACAGGGGTGGCTACTCAGATGGGCAATCACGGGCATTCGAGTTCCGGTATGCGTGTTACCTGTGAATGGATTTGGGACGGGGCGATCGGTGATATCCGTGAGGTCCACGCTTGGTCTCCGTCACGGCATTTCAGGTTAGAGTCCGGACGGCCTAAAGAGACGATGCCAGTGCCCGAGGGCTTCAACTGGGATATGTGGCTGGGGCCGCGTGAATTTCGTCCTTATCACTCATCATATGCTCCGTATATCTGGCGCGACTGGTGGGCGTTCGGAACAGGATCTCCCGGGAATCTAGCTTGTCACAATATCGATGCTGCTGTCTGGGCTCTGGATCTGTATAAACCTATCAGTGTTGAAGCTTGTATTACTGGCGGATGTGACAGTGAACTGGCCGGATTCGGTGGTATTTACACTTATCATTTCGGCCAGCTCGGCGACAGACCGCCGGTTAAAATGACATGGTATGATGGACACCTTCGTCCGCCCGTGCCGGAAGGAGTTGATCCTGATGATCCCCGCCAGCGTCTGGGCAACGGCAGAGAGGGACTGTTGCTGGCAGGCGACAAGGGCTGGCTTACATGCCCGGCATATGGTGGTGCTCCACGCCTGCTGCCGCTCTCGTTGCATAAAGAGTATAAACGTCCGGAATCGGTTATACCGCGGGTCAAAGGCCATCATGCCGACTGGCTCTCAGCCTGTAAAGGCGGTAAGCCTGCAAGTGCGAATTTTAATTACAGCGCACGTCTGACGGAAGTTGCTCTGCTCGGCAACGTCGCTTTGCGTGTTGGCAGGAAAATCCGGTGGGATGCGGACTCTATGAAAGCCACTAATGCACCGGAGGCAGATAAGTATATTAAAGAACCTTATCGCAAAGGATGGAAGCTTGGGTGAGCTCATTCGGCGAAAAAAGTTCACGGTTTCGTTCTGTATCCGGTGTTGTTCTGAGCGTCTTTGTAGCGACTCCGCAAACCCGACAGATTGTAAGGGCGCCAAGGCTGTCGCCCCTCCCGCACCGCCAATATGCGCTTGCGCAAGTGCGAAGCCGGGAGGGACACCGGTCTCGGTGTCCTTTGCATTGATTTGTTTGTCGTTAAGCCCTTCCGCCGTTGCTCTTTGAACTATGGCGGACGCAGTCAGGGCTGTCACGGTTGATTTCAGGAAAACCGGCTCGCATTATGACATCACTTTGAATAAGGAGGTGTTATATGATAAAGTAGATGACTTTGCGTCGCATACCGGATTCAGTAGAGAATGCATTACGTTGCCGGGCTAAAGAGCGAGGTATTAACTTAAACAGGCTTTCTGTTGAGTTGCTTTCGCAGGCATTAGGTGTTGATCAGCCCGTACCCAAAAAGCGGGATCTTTCTGGGTTATCCGGTTCTTGGAAACAGAAAGAGTATGAGGAATTCCAGGAGAACATTAAATGCTTTGATTCAATCGACCCGGAGATATGGTCATGAATCTTTGTGTTGATGCCAATGCATATAGCCGTTTTATGCGTGGTGATTCGCAGTTGAAAGAGTTGCTGGAATCAGCGGATATGATCTTTATCCCTGCGACTGTTCTGGGTGAACTTTATGCTGCTTTTGAGCTGGGGACTAAACGTGTTCACAATCGCAACGCGCTGGATGCATTTTTGCGAATGGCTGGAGTTGAATTGGTTGTCGCAGGAAAAGAGATTGCCTATCGTTATGGACTTCTTATCAAAGAGTTGCGTGATAAGGGAAAATCTATTCCTGCAAATGATATATGGATAGCGGCTACGGCTTTAGAAACCGGTGCGCAACTCGTAACTTATGATGTGCATTTTCATTTTATATCTGGATTAAGAGTGTTGGCTCCGTAAAATGAGAAGCATTAGGCCCTTGTAGGGCCAGAACAAACAGTCAGTCGTTAGCAATCCCTCATGCGGGATCGCTGGTCAGCAAGTAATGCTGGAACTCAGCCGCGTCTCTGTCCTGCGTAGCTCGCAGAGCGAAGCATGGAAGCGGCGTGGATCCGGCAACCAAAAGCAACAAGCTTCGCTACTGCCGAAAGCGTTGAGGGGTCGTAGCTGAATATTTGTACATTTGCGAAAAAAGATGCATTTTTTTAGCTGACACAGGTTACATAAATTGCATTTATTTTTGCCGTTACAGCATAAATCCTGTATATTATCTGGCATTAAATAAGGGGGTTTTATGCAACGAATTTTATCTGTTCTTCTTCTGCTTTGTTTTGCGGCATCTGCCGAAATTAAGTATGTCGAAACACCAGCTCGTACAGTTCCGGTTATCGATCGGGTGGATCTGGTTGTTGTCGGTTCCAGCGAGGGGGGTATGGCCGCCGCATGGAAGGCGGCGAAATCGGGTGCCAAGGTAATGCTGCTGAACGAAGAAACCGTGCTCGGCAGCGAAGTCACCGCCAAGGGACGCTTTCTGCTGGATGGCCCTGCACCATCATCAGAGTTCAGCAAGATCATTTTTTCTGATCTGACACCGTTCACCTACCGTACAACGTGCGAAGCCGCCATGCAGGATGCCGGGGTTGTCTATCTGAACAACACACGCTCCGCCGGAGTTCTTGTTGATGAAAATGACAAACTTTGCGGTGTTGTGACAGCCAATAAAGCCGGACTTCAGGCGGTTATTGCCAAGGTTGTTCTGGATGCCACCTATACTGCGGTTGTGGCGGATCAGGCCGGAGCGGAACGGACTCCGTGGAATGTCAAAACACTTAAAGTCAGCCGGGCACGTTTTACGAAGAATGCCAGGAACCTGAATGAAGTTGTCAAAGAAGCTCCCATGCCGGAATTCAACTGGGTTAACCTGAACAAGGCGAAGGCGCTGCTGCGTGGAGACAGGCAGGGGAAGGTCGGTGCGGCCTTCGCCTATAACATGCACTTCACCATGCCGACCATGATTGTCGCCCAGTCCGGTGGTACTGACAAGACCTTTCCCGGGGCCGCTGAACTTGATTTCAATATATGCAAACCTAAGGGTTTCAATAACCTGCTGGTTCTCAGCTCTTCCTGCGCACTCAGCAGGGATGGCGTGGAACAGTTGATGAAGCCTGTCAACCTCGCGGAGTTCGGTGAACGTCTGGGTGAACATGCGGTTAAACTGGCTCAGGGAATTACTTTGCCGAAAAGTGTGTCAGTGAAAACAACGCCAGTGCCTCTGCAGCAGGCTGAAGCCTGTACTACGAACGGGGGAGAGCAGGCTGAAGCCTGTACTACGAACGGGGAGCAGGCTGAAAGCGGTATTAAGCGCGGCTCTGTTCGTAGTACACACTTCAGTGTGCCTAATCTCGTTGTCAAAGAGTTGAACGA